>JAAZHD010000208.1 GCA_012510895.1 Clostridiales bacterium | reverse complement strand
TTGTATGAATAATAATTGATTAATCTATTATTACCTGCATTACTAATCTCGATATAAATTAGAAATACTAAACCTGATAACAATTGTTAGTGTAAAATACTGTATTGTTATAGGGTAATAAATTACCATAATAATTGAAAAGAAGATGTCAGCCTGTTAAGATATGAATTGTCAAAAAAAAGACCTAACAGAAAGGATGATTAACAATCTATGGTACCATTATTTTGAAGCAGATGAAGATCATGCAGCATTGCAACATACTTAAGCTCATCTATGTACACGAAGGAATAGATTACTAGAGAAGCAGCAAAACAAGAACAAAGCTAAAGAACATCAAACATTTTGGCGGGTCGTATAAAGAAAGCGAAGATTTATAGCTTAAAGTTGCAAACACATAGATTTGAAGTACAACCTGAATGCCTTTGAAACAATATACCTTTCAGGTGATGAAATATCTTGAATTTAAACTGGACTGCAATAAGTCCCTAAGAGGTGTAGTTAAGATGTCCAATCTAAAACGGTGAAAAAATATACGATAACGACTCTATCATAATAATTACGTTTTATATATTTATCTCAAAAAAACCTGGTGTATAATAAAGTTAAAAGGAGGCAGTTAAGTATGGCTTATGATGGAGTACTTTTATATTGTGTGACAAGAGAACTGGAATCAAAACTTGTAGGAGGCAGAATCAATAAAATTCAACAACCTGATAAAGATGAGATTCATATAACTATACGGAGCAAGGGCAACAATTACAAGTTATTGCTATCAGCCAGCGCTAATTATCCGAGAATTCATTTAAGCCGGCATACCAAAACAAATCCACTTGTACCACCTGTGTTTTGTATGGTGTTAAGAAAACATTTATTAGGTGGAAAGCTGATATCCATACATCAACCTAATATGGACAGGATACTAGAGCTAAACTTCGAAGTAATTGATGAAATGGGAGATTTGCAAGTTAAAAAAATTATAATAGAGATTATGGGAAAACATAGTAATATAATCTTAACCGGGGCAAAAGGTTTAATTCTTGATGCCATCAAACATGTGAATTCAAATATAAGCAGAGTTCGTGAAGTATTCCCAGGAATACCATATGTTTCGCCACCATCTAAAAATAAGTTAGATCCATTTAAAGTTCATATTTCAGATGTTGTTAATAAACTTCAAACACATGAATCTAGATTTCAACCAGCCGATATTATAGTTAAGTCTTTTTTCGGTATTTCTAAGATAACAGCAGAAGAAATATGCCATAGAGCTTATAACCATATAACAGAAAAATATGCTGATTCTGCTTATAAATGTATTGGTAAGGTAAGTATAGAAAATATTGCTATATCTTTTATGCGTTTTTTCCAGGAGATGGTTCATAACAAATTTCAGCCTACTATTTTATTGGATGAAGAAAATAAACTAAAAGATATTTTCCCAATGCGATATACTATGTTTCATTCTGAACTGCTAAAGTCTTATAATTCCATTTCTGATGCTCTTGATGATTTCTACTTTATCAGAGACCAGAAAGAAAGAATCCAACAACGTAGTTCACAACTCAGTCGAGTAGTTAGAAATAATCTGGAACGTTGCAGAAATAAGCTTCAAAAACAAATTGATGCTCTGGAAAGGGCAAAAAAGCTAGAGCAATATCGTCTATACGGCGAACTTATAACTGCAAATATTTATCAGATACCTAAAGGTGCAAAAGAAATAGTTTTGACTAATTATTATGAACCTGAAAGTCCCATGGTATTAATTCCTCTTCAACCTGATAAGACTCCTGTACAAAATGCCCAGATATATTTCAAACAATACAATAAGGCTAAAACTATTTTAGAGAAGCATTCTCAGCTTATAGAAGAAACAAACAATGAACTGGAATATTTAGAAAGTATCCTTCACTACCTTTCAGCTTGTATCAACGAAAGTGACATAATTGATATACATGAAGAGTTGATTCGAGAAGGATATCTGAAAAATAAATCAAAAAGTGAAAACAAGCGAAAGAAGAATATTTCTAAACCTCATCGTTTTTTATCATCAGATGGTCTGGAAATATTAGTAGGTAAAAATAATACTCAGAATGATCAGCTGACATTCAAAACTGCTGCACCTTATAATATTTGGTTACATACTAAAGCAGTCCATGGTTCACACGTAATAATTAAGACTAACAAACAGCCAGTTCCGGAAACTACGCTAAAAGAGGCTGCTAATCTGGCAGTTTATTTCAGCAAAGGTCGTAATTCTTCAAATGTCCCTGTGGATTATTGTTATAAGAAATACGTAAAGAAGCCAAAAGGCGCTAAGCCAGGTATGGTTATTTACGATAATTTCAAAACTATATATATAACTCCTTCTGAAGATATGCTTTTTCCCATGAGATAATTATAAATTTATCAGTCTATTAAGATTTGCGTAAGATTTCTAAAATCTTAATAAAATACTCAGGCAAAGGCCCATAAAATGTCATGTGTTCACCGGTACGCGGATGAATCAATGTTAATTTATAAGCATGTAGAGCTTGCCCTTTCAGATTAAATCTCCGAATTTGTCTTCCATATACAGGATCACCTAATATTGGATGTCCTATATGATTTAGATGTACCCGAATTTGATGAGTTCTTCCTGTTTCTAATACTAATTCCAAATATGTGTGAGTACCAAAACGCTCTATAACTTTATAATGAGTAACTGCGTGACGACCACTGTCTATTACTGCCATTTTTTTTCGATTATTAGGATTTCTAGCAATTGGAGCATTTATCGTTCCTTCATCTTTTAATATATTGCCCTCAGCAATCGCTCTGTAAACTCGTTTCACTTCATTTTTCTGTATTTGTTTTGCTAAACATCTGTGTACCTGATTATTCAACGCAATAATTAAAAGTCCGGAAGTATCCTTGTCTAGACGATGAACGATTCCTGGACGATTTTCACCGCCTAAGCTTGAAAGACCATCACTTTGAAAATGAAATAAAAGAGCATTTGCTAATGTTGCTGTGTAATTACCTTTTGCAGGATACACAACCATGTCCTGTGGCTTATTGATAATTGCAATATCCTGATCCTTATAAATAATATCAAGATTTATATTTTCAGGAACAATTTCTATTTTCTGAGACGCGGGAATTCTCACAATTATATGATCTCCCTGCTTTAAAATATAGCTTGCTTTTGTCAAACGTGAATTCAATGTGATATAGTTATTCTTAATAAGTGCTTGTAAATAATTTCTAGAAAACTCCGGTAGTTTCGTGCGCAGAAACTGATCTAATCTTTGATTTATATCCTCTGTCGTAACAATAAAATCAAACTGCTTAATCTGAGACATTTTCTTTAGTGATACCACCTTGTATATTATCATCACCTTTTTTATGCATACCTTCCAAGAAAAGCAATTGTAATGCTAACATTATGGTGCCACATACAACTGCAATATCTGCAAAATTAAATACAGGAAAATTTATAAACATAAACTGAAACATATCCACTACGTAACCTAAAGAAACACGATCAATTAGGTTGCCAATGGCTCCACCTATTATAATAGCCAAACTAATTCTGGTCAGCAGACTTTCTTTACGATGTAAGAGCAAATAAATGGTAACTGCCAGGATTATAAATATGGGAATAATAATTAAAAACCATCTTTTGTTTTGCAAAATTCCAAAAGCTGCTCCATGATTTTCTACATAAGTTAAATTCAATACACTTTTTATAACTGTTATTGAACGTAATGGTTTCAAAAACCTTATAGTGATGTATTTTGTTATCCTGTCTGTCGCCACAATAAATAATACCAAGAACAATTCCAGCATAATTAGCCTCCTAACACAAACATTATCCGTTAGAGGCTATTATATCATAATCGAATTGCTGTTCCTATGTTAAATTAAATATAGTTCTTATCCCTTAGGAAGTTCTTGTTCGTTATCATCTTCATCCATATCAATATCAATACTTGTTAAGTCTTCAATCTGCTCGATATACGATTCTAAAAGGGATCGAATCTTGGTTTTTAAAATTTGAATTTGCTTTTTTGTTTCAAACAATTCTCGCTTGGCTTCGATAACATCACGATTGGCACTCTCTCTTATCTGACGAGCTTGTTCCTCAGCTTCTCGCAAAATCATCTCCGATTTTTTTTGCGCCAAAGCAGTAACCTCATCTGCTGTTTTTTGTGCAGTAACCAAGGTATCTTTAAGAGTTTTTTCCATAGTACGATATTGATCTATTTGTGCTTTTAAAGTATTAATTCTTTCTTTCGCCTCTATATTTTCTTTATATAGTTTCTCGAAATCATCTACTATATTATCAAGAAACTGATCAACTTCATCTTCGTCATAACCCCTAAATGATCTGGAAAATTCTTTGTTATGAATGTCCATTGGTGTCAATACCATCCACATCTCCTCTTTCATCGCATTTCTTAAAGAATTATATTCAACCTTAAAGTTAAGACTTACTGTACTATATGCCTTGCCAGCTGTAATAAAAATTCTGAGAGCATCCAC
>JAAZHD010000207.1 GCA_012510895.1 Clostridiales bacterium | reverse complement strand
GTACGGAGTAATACGTGTAATCTACTCCATTTTTGGTCACGATCTGGTTAAACAATTACAGCTTGGTTCCATTCTCCCCTGGGTTGCAGCTTTCACAATTTTAACCGGGGTAATAATCGCCACCAGGCAGGATGTGCTAAAACGCCGGCTGGCATATCATACAATAAGCCAGCTGTCCTATATTCTATTAGGGGCCTTTACTCTGCAACCCTGGGGGCTTACCGGAGCTGTTCTGCATATGATAAGCTATTCAATGCTGAAGGTAATACTTTTCTTCTGTGCCGGTATAATTTCAGAGCAAACCGGCGAAACCCGGGTCAGTAACATGGGCGGCGTTGGATGGTCTCTGCCGAAGACTTTAACAGCCTTCGCCATTGCCAGTATGGGAATGATAGGAATGCTGCCCTTAAGCACCTTCTGGAGTAAATACTACTTAATGAGGGGCAGTGCAGACGGCGGAATATGGCCTTTGGCCCTGGTATTTGTTATAAGCGGTATTATAAATGCATTATGCTTTATACCTACTGTTGTAACTGCTTTAAAAGAAAGGAAAACCGCGCCTTCCAGAGAAACAGGAAGCAAGTCTGCTTTTATGCTTGTACCTACTCTTATCTTAGCCTTCATTGCCGTCTTCATAGGTCTTTGGCCCGGTTCGGTATGGCCGGGGATTCAGGCCGTTATAAACCGGTTTTTCTAAAGAAAGGAGCAGCAAGTTAATGTTATATATAATTCTTCCGGTCATCCCTTTTATAGGAGCTCTGTTCCTGTTCATAATAAAAGACAGACCGAAAAATGTAAGCTTGATTGTAAGTGCTCTTATTCTGATCTTAAGCGGAATAGGACTTAAAAACATTTTCGAAGGCAATCCGTTTCCCTTAAAAATTCCCCTGGCTGGCCCCTTCAGCCCTGCTTTTCAAATTGATCATCTGTCAGCCGTCTTTATTGTGCTGGCAGGACTTCTATGGCTGGTGGTTTCTTTATATGCACCTGAATATATGAAAAAAGAAGGAGGAATCTGGGACTTGCAGCTGCCTGCATTGCTGACCCTGTCTGCGGTTCTGGGGGTATTCGCGGCCGGCAGCTTATTCACCATGCTGCTTTTCTTTGAACTTATGACGGTAACATCCTATTTCTGGGTGGTTCACCGTTGGGATAAAGAAGCCATAAAAGCAGGATATTTTTATTTGTTCTTCAGCATCATTGGCGGGCTTTTAATTGCACTGGGAATAATGCTGATGAGCGCATCTGTTGATGTACTGCCCGCTATAGGCTCAGGCCGGGTTATTCCAAATGATCCGCATAAGTTTGCTTTAAGCATCCTCCTTCTTGTTGCGGGGTTCGGTATTAAGGCCGGTATGGTACCGCTGCACATCTGGCTGCCCCATGCACATTCCGCGGCACCTACCCCCGGCAGCGCTCTTCTATCAGGCCTGCTTATAAAGGTAGGGGCCTATGGATTGATACGAACAGGCGAATTTGCCGGCTGGGGCATTAAAGCAGTATCTGAAACCTCATGGCTGGGACCGGTCCTGGCCGTCCTGGGCACCCTGACAATGCTGGCAGGTGTAACGGCAGCCCTGCTTCAAAGCAACGGGAAGCGTCTGCTGGCTTACCACAGCGTCAGCCAGATGGGCTATATTATCCTCGGACTGGGAATAGGCCTTTATTTAGGTCCCGAGGGAGGATTAGGCCTTTTGGGAGCCATTTATCATATAGTGAACCACGCTCTTTTTAAAACTGTATTATTTTTGGGTGTGGGTGTGATTTATCTTCATACGAAAGAAACAGACTTGTACCGCCTGGGCGGTCTTCTGCGTCATTTTCCTGTAACTGCACTTTTAATGTTTATAGCTGTTTTGGGCATCACCGGTGCGCCGGGGCTCAACGGCTATGCCAGCAAAACCATGCTGCACCATGCAGTCAGCCAGGCAGCTGAAACAGGTGCTTCATGGGCTGTGTGGCTTGAACGATTGTTTGTGCTTGTTGGAGTGGGCACTGCCGCCTCATTTTCAAAATTGTATTATCTCATTTTCCTGAGTAAACCTTTAAAGAAAGAAGTGACCGGCAAAGAATCCTTCAGGCAAAAACTATCCTTGGGCATACTGGCAGTTATCATGGTTGTTATAGGGCTGCAGCCGGGATTACTTCCAAATACAGCCCTGATTCCTGCAGCTGAAGAGCTGGGAATGAAGAGTTCTGCCGCAACATTTGCACATTTCTCCTTCTGGAACCCGGGCGATGTGATAAGCATGTTCATTACTCTTGCCCTTGGTATCCTTGTCTGCTGGGCAGGACTGAAAAGCGGAGCCTTTCATTGGCAGCCTTACAGCTGGTTAACCCTGGAAGGGTTAGCAAAGGCTTTCGGCCGGCTTATTTATGCTGTTGTCAGAAAAACAGCAAGGATCTGCCGCTCCATATTTTCCGCCGCCGGTAATGCGGGTAATGCCGCCGGTTCTCGTTTATTTGGCATAATCAGCAGATTTGACCGATCAAGAAGCGGAAAATTCGGAGGCATAATTTTAAGCGGAATCAGTGCGGATGCCGCACTACTAATTATTGTACTCATTGCCCTGATTATCTGGTACACCCTTATCAATCCCGATTTTCCAGGTATAAAGCTATCCTCTTTTCTGTCCATTTGGATAAAAAAATAAGCATTATAATAAAGTTGCAGCAATATGTTTTGCATATTTAACGGCTTGGGGAAAGAATTCTTTGAAATCTTCCTCCAAGCCTTTATAATTGTTTATCAGTTCATCAACAGGACGATGCATAGGACGCCGGGAAGACTCAAATCTTCGTGCCAGGTTATTCACCGCCTGACTGATGCCGGATATCCGGCTGTAGCTGAGAAGCCAGTTATCCCTTATTATATAAGGCATAGCCCTCAGCAGTCTGGCCGGAAGAATGCTTTGATTTTCTCTTAACAGCTCATAAAAGTCTTCCGCATATTTGTTCAGGGGTATATCGGAATAACTTGTCCAGTCCCTTGCTAAAAAGTGGTCATAAAACATGTCAATCAGTACACCGGAATAGCGTCTGTTCATGTCTGAAATCCTGCCCCTGCTCCTTAGGAAAACAGGGTGAGAATCTGTAAAGCTGTCCAGCTTCCTATGCATATGTATCCCCTGCTGTATTGACTTTTCATAATGTTTTTCATCAGCTTTTCTAACAAAATCCCCCAGGAAGTTCCCCAGAAGGATTTTTTTATTTAAACCGTCAGCAAGATAAATATGGGCTAAAAAATTCATGATCAGTTTCCTTATACAGCTATTCTCCTATGATTTTTACAAGAACCCGTTTCGGTCTTTTGCCGTCAAATTCTCCGTAAAATATCTGCTCCCAGGGCCCGAAATCCAGCTTTCCGTCTGTAACACCCACAACCACTTCTCCTCCCTTCATGGTTCGTTTAAAATTGGCATCAGCATTATCTTCAAACCCTTTGTGCCGTTATTGACTGTTTGGTTTTTCCGGAGCCAGCTTTTCCAGGAAAACCTCAAAATCATGGTGCAGCCCGGATTCATCATCATTTATGAAAACGCTGGCCGTGATATGCATGGCATTGCACAAAAGCAGTCCTTCTTTAATACCGCTTTCTCTCAGGCATGCTTCAACCTGCGGGGTAATATTGATAAAAGCCCTTCTGGTTTTTGTATTAAAGACCAGTTCTTTCCGATAAGATTTCATATTACCATCTCCTTTACCAAAACATAATCATATCAGTATAGTAACCCAACACAGAGTAAGAATCAAATTTATTAATTTTTATATCACATATCTCTGTATTATGAATATATTATATTAGATATAAAAATAGATATATGTCCGTATAAAGGATTAATTCCTTATGCGGTATGAGTCAAATAGCAGATGCTTTGGGGGAATTTTATAGTGACAAGAGAATTTAACGAACAAGAATTAGAAACCATGAGAACGGGATATAATCAGGACAGAAGAAATTGCAGCGGAGATCTCGAAGCAGCGCTGACTGATTTGTCAGTCCTCCCGACAAGCCTTAATATTGCCATACAGTTTGAATGCGGAGAATGCTGTAAGAAAGTTTTTTATGGCGAATCAATCGCCGTAATCGGCTGCTTTATAGTCCTGCGTCCTGCTGCAGGCCGTCGGCTTAAAGTAAAGCTGTTCTGCGGCGGCAGGGTGGCAGACGTTCAATGGACACAGGTTATTATTATTCCTATAGATAAAATCAGCAGTATAGAAATCGGCGCAGAAGAATGCGACTAAAGCTATTGCCTGATCCTGTCAGCGGCTCTGTTCATTACAGAGCTGCTGAATACATTACCCTTCTTTGCCTCGTCAATCAGATAGTTAAAGTTTGCTTTAGCTGTTAATAACAAGTTTTTCAAAAGCAAGCCTCTTGCTGTTATCTGCTAAATAAATAATCCCGCAAAATTGAAACCCATTTTTCTCCAAAAGCCTCTGCATGGATTTATTATCTTCATGAGTATCAACCCGGACGCTGTATACACCCTTATCTGAACACATCTTTTCTACATTCTTAATAATAACCGACGCGAAACCTTGTCCTTTAAAGTCGCTGTCAACAGCTATCCTGTGAATAACTGCATAATCAAAGCTGCTGAGCCAGTTTCCATCATATATTTTCTCATAGGTCTTTTCTCCGTCAAATGAAACAGCTGCGGTTCCTATGATTTTTCCATCTTTCAACAGGACATATCCATACCCTTTCTCAATATCTTCTCTTATTACTTCAGGATTCGGATAATTGTTCTGCCACTGATCAATTCCTTGCTCTTTTAAATAAGCTTGTGCCTGTTTAATTATATCCATTATTCTATTGATATCTGATACAACCGCTCTTCTGAACTCCATATTTATCTCCTTTTTCCGTATCAATTCATATTGCTGCGAAAAAAATGCTTTTATGTGTGACGATAAAATTAGAGTATTGAAGCTTTATGAAACCTGCTCAAGACTTATTTGTGATAAGGCTCACCGTGTGCTATACGAAATGCCCTGTATAACTGTTCCAAAAGAATAAGTCTCATTAATTGATGGGGAAAGGTAAATGAAGAAAATGACAGGAGTAAATCCCCCTGGCGCAGTATTGCGGGATCCAGTCCCAAAGAACCGCCTATTACAAAATCCAGCTGATTATAACCATTCAGTGCATATTCCTTCAGCTTCTCGGAAAACTCCTCTGATGTAAAGCTTCTTCCCTCTATGGCCAGTATTATTTTAACGGAACCGTTTCGAAAATACCT
>JAAZHD010000003.1 GCA_012510895.1 Clostridiales bacterium | reverse complement strand
TTTATTGCCTGTCCAGCTTACGATTGGCTCCGTTCCTAAATCGAATCCGGAAACAAAAACCATACCCCTTCCTTTTCTCAGCTGCCAGACCAGAACCATATCATTCCCTTTGAGTACGGCTTCCCCATTTTCTACTTTAAGATCCATTACCTGCACAGGTGTACTTCCGAGTATCTCCCTCTCAGCTATTGCTTCCAAAGGATCATTTGCCTCCAATTGACCGAGTTCACCGGTATAGGCCTTAATAACCCTGTCTGTCAGGCCGGACAGAGTTCGGCCGCCGTTGGCTCCGGTGCCTATTATCAAAACTCCTCCGCCTTCCAGCCAGGCATTTAAGGCATTTATCTGCTCAGGTCTGAAAGAGCTTGTATCAATATTATTGATAATCAGCACTGAAAAGGCATCCAGAATCTCTTTATGGTCTGGAAAGTTTGAGCCGTCAAGGGAAACAGGTTCATAATTTGACAGAAGATAAGAGCCGGAGAGCTTTTCCCTCCAATAACCCAGAGAAGGCTGATCCTCTGTAACCAGGCCTAAAAGATATTTGTCCCGGCCGACAGATGTTGTTTCTGTTATCTTTTGATTAAGTATAACCTTGTTGGCTGCATCCATTAATTTTACATTTAATATTCCGTCATAAAGGTCTGTCTTTACATATACTGTATATTCCTTTTCAGAACCCTTCGGAAGGATGACGGGCACAGAATAGACAATTGAATCATTATGCCCGGTTCTTACATTTACTTCCAGACTGCCTTCCAGGTCGCTGCCTGCATTCTGAAGGCGGACCCTGACAGGGGTCCAGCTGTCAACTGAGTATATGCCGCCAAAGCCCGCCTCTGCTTCCATGGAAATCTCCGCTGCCCTTGCAGAAGCAGGTGAAATCAGCAGAAACAAAGCTGTAATGCAGACAGCTGCAATGCTCCAAACCCTTTTCATCAGAAAACTCCTTTCAAAGACTGCCATGCTGCTTAAAACTTGTATAAGATATAACCCGATATAAATTAAATTCAGTATACCATTAATGTCCTGGCATAGATATGCAAAAGTTTTACAAAACTGTGAAGTATAATGTCATATCTCAGTATCCAGCCGGTTCAGATGTAGATTTTTTGCTTTTAATCATGCGTATTTCCTTCAGTGTAATGGACTTACTATGCTCTATCTGTTTCCATTCCACCTTTTTGAATATTGCTGCTATAGCAATGGGTATATAGGTAAACATGAAAATCGGGAAAGTAAATGCATAGACAATTTTTTCAGCCGGTGAAGCAAAGATTTTTTTCCATTCGCTTATGGTTGTTATGAGGCCTATGGCAAAAAACATTAAATATGCATTAACTATGGATTTCCATATGGATACCAGGATGATCATAAGGTTCCTGCCTAACAAGAGACCATAGACGAACCCCAGCAGGTTTACTGCAACGCTTACAGCTGTAAGGGTAAAAGCTGCAAATATAGACATTGTCATGTCAAAACTGGAGAAACTCCTGTTTTTAAAAATGGATTTTATCAGCTCTGTACCATATTTCCGGCATACCTGTATATTCCCTTTAGTCCAGCGCATCCGCTGCCTCCATGACTGACTGAACCGGACAGGCTGTTCGTCATACAGCACGGCAGATTCACAGTAAGCGATTTTTTCTCCCTTAATAATATTGTATACGCTGAACTCGATATCCTCTGTCAGAGTGAAAAAACTCCACCCGCCTGATTTTTCTATTATATCACGGTGAAACAAAAACCCGGTGCCTGATACGGCACAGCTGGTTCCGAATAACATTCTTGAGCGGCTCAGATATTGGGATTCCCGCAAGAACCATAATGAAGTTCCTGCTGAAATCCAGTTGCTCCCATAATTTTTGGAATTGCGATAGCTTGTAATTATGCGGTGCCCTTCTGAAAATAAGCGGTTCATTTCACTTATATAATTCTCATCCAGCAGATTATCTGCATCAAAGATAAAGTATCCGTCAAAGGGCCTGTCAGGATAGGCTTCTTCAATTCTTTTAAGCAGAAAATCGATGGCATAGCCCTTGCCGACTTTCATCCTGTTAAACCGCTCCCACACCCGGGCTCCGGCAGCCCTTGCCAAAGAGGCAGTGTTGTCGGTGCAATTGTCTGCAACCACAAAGATATCTATCAGTTCAGAAGGATAATTCTGATTTTTTATGCTCTCAATTAGGTGAGTTATAACGGCTTCCTCATTTCTGGCTGCGATAAGTACGGCATATTTGTGGAATTTTGTATTTTTACAAGGCTTGCTTTTCCTTATAAAGGGAATGAATATATACAAAAGCTGATAGGAATAACAAACAAAAAACAATACAGCCAGCAAATAATTAATTAATGATACAGCTTCCATTTTAGTACTCCTTCTTTCGCAAAAAATATACTCACTGTCAAAGCTCAGAATGCTACTCCACCGTTTTGAATGTCAATACCACCTTGAACAGATCCCCGTCGATAATAAGATCCAGGATTCCGTTCTGAAGTTCCACCAGGCTTTTTGCTATGGAAAGGCCAAGCCCGCTTCCTTCGGTACTTCTTGAGCTGTCGCCCCTTCTAAATCTTTCCAGCAATTCCTCACTTGTTATATTAAGAGCATGTTTAGATATGTTTCTAAAGGTAATGACAGCATTTCCATCCTGTCTTTCCAGGCTTAGATAGGTGCGGCTGCCCGGAAGGGAATATTTGCATATGTTATCCATCAGATTGTCAAAAACTCTCCAGAGGAGCCTGCCGTCAGCCATTATAAAAATCTCTTCTTCAGACTGATTCAAAATAAGCTCCAGCTTGCTTTCTTTCAGCCTTTCTTCATATTCGCCCACGGTTTGGGTAAGCAATACCCCGACCTCTGTGCGGGTGCTGTTTACAGGCAGGTTGCCGGTTGAGGCCTTGGATGCTTCAACCAGATCCTCAATCAGTTTTTTCAGGCGGCTGGACTGACGATCCAGCACATGGATATACTCCTTTATTTTTCCCTCCTCCACAACCTCTCTCTTTAATAGGTCCACATAATTTATAATCGATGTCAGCGGCGTTTTGATATCATGTGACACGTTGGTAATCAATTCGGTTTTGAATCTTTCGCTCTTCATCCGCTCCTCTACCGCTTATGACACTCCCATGCTTAAATTGTTAAGGTTTGCCCCCTGCTTTTTGAAATCCCAGAAAAGCTTTGTCGTATCAATCCGATAATCCAGATCACCGCGGGCAATTCTTTCACCGGCAGTATGCAGTTTATTAAGGTTTATTGCAATAAAGAGAACAACGGGCACAAGTACCAGTTTTTCAAGCAGCCACAGAAGAAGCAGCATTTCCCCATTATGCAGGTTACTGATAATAGCAATAAATTCAACTGTTGAAAGAATGAACAAGACCAGAACTGTTTTCCAAATCAGGGATATATGCTTAAGCAGATACACAGTGCCAAGGACAAGCCTTCTTGCAATCCTGTAAATAAAGTACAAAAACCTGTATACAATTGTATTTTTCCACCAGCCTCCCAGTTTATATCTTGTGGCAAAGCTCATACAAGCCATAAGAAACAGAGGAATGCCGGTAATCAGCACAAAAGCTGCCAGAAGTATCCCAATTATAGTGTTTCCATTAAAAGTTAAATATAACGCTTCGTTCATTAATACAAGCTCTATATAGGCAAGTATAAAAAGCACAGTAAGTAAAATATCAAAGGGAATCCTGTCTATGCCATTGGGAATGATTCCCTCTATTCCTCTCCTGCGGCCTGCAGAACACATCAGAAAAACAAATAGTATGACCGAAGCCATGAATGAAAGAATTGTAATGAAGATTACAGCATAACGCATGGAATAACCAAAGGTAATCCAGGATTCAGCATTGGAATAGCTGTCATCTGCATGCAGGGATTTATTAACATAGCACTTCATTTTATATGAAGTCTTCTCTGCATAAACAGATGAGCCTTCGGCATTATCATACCAGTAACCGCCTTCCTCAAAATAAAAGGTGTAACTGTACTGAGTATCCTGGCCGGTATAATTGCTGAATAATGTTTCTCCTTTTTCATCTTCCAGAATAAAGAAAAAATTGGTATTGTCAGCTGAATATTTCTCCTGCACTTCCTGCAGGAAGCCCGGTTCATACAGGTGGCTGTTGTAATAAAGATAGAATACATCATCGGCATATTTTCTTGAGATGCTTTTAAATACTTCCTCCCTTGCACTCTCAGGAGATCCTTCATAAAAATGCCGATCTGCCAGATAGATGATGCTGCCGGTTCCGACAATGAACAGGATCATGCAAATGACGAAAAGGAATACAGCTGCAGTCTTTACCGCCAGGTTATGGGTTAATTTATTCATTCTGCCCATCACTCCGCTCTATCTTGTATCCCTGGCCCCATACCACTTTTAAGTACCTGGGTTCAGCAGGATCTATTTCCAGTTTTTCTCTCAAATGCCGTATGTGAACAGCCACTGTGCTTTCAGAACCATAAGCCGGTTCCTGCCATACCCGGTTATAGATTTCCCTGGGAGAAAAGACCTGACCGGGATTTTCCATCAGCAGCTTTAAAATGTCATATTCTTTTGGAGTTAAGTTAACAGGTTCACCGTCGAGGGTGACAGTTTTCGCCTTGTCGTCCAGCACTATGCCGCCTATCTGCAGATTGGAAGGTTTAACGGTGCCCCCTCCCAGATGCAGATAGCGCCGCAGCTGGGATTTTACCCTCGCAATTACCTCCATCGGATTAAAGGGCTTGGTAATATAATCATCTGCCCCGATATTTAAGCCCAGAACCTTGTCCGTATCTTCACTTTTGGCGGTAAGCAGTATAATGGGGATATTTTTATCCCTGCGGATTTCTACCATGGCAGATATGCCGTCCATTTCAGGCATCATGATATCCAGCAGAATAAGGTGTATATCATGGCTGTTTACTATCTTTAATGCCTCTTTTCCGTTATAGGCTTCATAAATATTGCAGCTTTCAGATGACAGGTATATTTTTAAAGCAGATACAATATCTTTTTCATCATCACAAATCAATATATTGTACAAATTGCATACGCCCCCTGATATTATGCTTTGAACCGGTCAATACCATTATGTCCCATCTTTTATTAAAAACCAATAGGCAAAATTTTTAAGACTTTCTTAAGATATAAAAAGCCCCTTGAACCGGATACAGGTCAGGGGGCTTTCTGATAGTCGTCACTTTGTGTAATTTCATTATAAATGCTGAAAATGTTTATAAAACAATCTCATTTTCCAGTATACTGTTTAAAAGTTTAACAGCGTTTTCCAGATCGTTTTTGTCTACCATCTCCCGGGCACTGTGGATATAACGGCAGGGAATGGAAATAACACCTGAAGGAACTCCTTCTCTGGAAAGATGAATGGAACCGGAATCGGTGCCTCCAGCCTCCAGGACTTCCAGCTGATAAGGAATCCCTGCCTCTTCAGCCCTGTCTATCATCAGGTTTTTGACCCTGGGATGGCAGATAAGGGAGGAATCCTTAATTTTCACTGCAGGGCCAGCCCCCAGCCTAACCGCCATAGGCCTGGATTTAGGCGTATCTCCCGTTAAGGTCACATCAAGTGAAATGGCCATAGCCGGGTTGACAGAATAAGCAGATGTCTTTGCTCCCCTTAGGCCGACCTCTTCCTGGACGGTAAAGACAAATATTAGTTCGTTGGGAGAATCCTTAATGGTTTTAATCGCTTGAACCAGAACGGCGCAGCCTGCCCGGTCATCCATGGCACAGCCGAAATAACGGTTTCCTGCTGCTGCCATAGGGGCATAATATACAGCCACATCACCTATGGAAACCTGTTTTTCTGCCTCTTCCCGGTTTGCAGCGCCGATATCAATATACATTTTGTTCAGCTTAAGATCCTTCATGTTTTCAAGTTCAGTCTCATAGCTGACTGTACCTGTTATTCCGTTTTCAAATACAACCCTACGGTTTATCACATTAAAGGGAGAAACGCCGCCGATATTGGAAAAGCGAAGAAAACCGTTTTCATCGATATTTGTTATAATAAGCCCGATCTGGTCCATATGAGCTGCCGTCATAACCCTTACAGGCGGCTTATCTCCGCTTAGGGTGCTTTTTTTAACTGCAATCAGATTACCCATAGTGTCCGTTCGAATCTCATCCACGTGATCTTTGATTTCCTTTTCAATGGCTGAGCGAATTGAATCTTCTTTTCCGGAAGGCCCATATACTCCTGTTAAATTTGCCAATAATTCTTTCAACGGGATTCACATCCTTTCAAAAATTCCTTCATCAGACGAATGGTATTGTTAAAATCATTCAGATCCATCATTGAAGAGGGAGAATGAATATAACGGCAGGGAACGGAAACCACAACAGTGGGAACTCCGCTGCGGGATTTATGTATCACCCCGGCGTCATTGCCGCCCGCAATATTTTCTTTCAGCTGATAGGGTATGGAATGCTCACGGGCAGTCTTTACCATCTGCCTGAACAGTTCCGGGTCAGCAATGGAGCTTCTGTCCATATAGGATATGGCCGGCCCTCTTCCCATTTTCGTGATATGCATATGCTCCGGAACATCAGGTATATCCGCGCAGGCAGTACCCTCCAGAACAATTCCCATATCCGGCTTAAGGTGCCAGGCAGCCACTTCTCCGCCGCGGGATCCGATTTCCTCCTGCACCGTAAAACAAGCAATTAAATCAAAATCATAGGTGTCTTTCAACAATTCCAGGAGAACAGCGCAGCCGACACGATCGTCTAAGGCTTTTGCCTTGACTTTATTATCCCCAAAGACAACAAGATTGCTGTCAAAGCAGGCATAATCCCCTAATTCCACCAGTTTCTGAGCCTCTTCCTTAGAATGTACCCCTATATCAATGACCATCTGCTTCTGATCTATAACCTTGTTTCTTTCATCTTTCTCCTGAAGATGGATGGCTTTTACGCCCATAACACCAGGTATGCCTTTCTTTCCTATGCGGACCCTTTTGGATAAAAGAAGGCGCTGGTCAATACCTCCAACGGTATGAAACTTGAGCATGCCGCTGTCGGTTATGTAAGATATTATAAAGCCTACCTCATCCATATGGGCAGCCAGCATGACCTTTTTACCGGTCTTCAGTCCAGGCTTTCTTGCTATGACATTGCCCATCCGATCCACTGAAACCTCTGCTCCGGTTTGAGCGGCCAGTTCCAGAATTATCTCCCTTACTTCATCTTCATTGCCGGCAACCCCCCGGGCTTCCGTCAGCCTTTTTAATACTTCAACCATTCCTGCCATCCCTCCTTTAAAGAAGCTATGAATAAGGCTATCAGCCTTGCTCCTTGTTTAATATGATCCAGATTCAAGGTTTCTACTGTAGTATGCATATAGCGAAGGGGCAGCTCTACCAGCACGGTGGGAACACCGCCGCGGGAAATCTGTATGGAACGGGCATCAGTACCCGTAGGACCCGAAGTAATATTAAGCTGGAAATCAATACCGTATTCCCCGGCAGTCTCCAGAAGTTTTTCCGTTAAGCCGGGATGCAGATTGGGACCCTTGGCAACCACTATCCCCTTATTCATCGCATAAGTCCTTTCCCTGGGGGCATCCGGGGTTTCCCCGTGGGTTACGTCAATTGCGATTCCTATGTCCGGTTCAACCCGATAGGTGCTGATAATGGCACCCCGGGTGCCCACTTCTTCCTGTACCGTTGCTGTTGCGTAGACTTCTGCCTGGTATTTAAGCCGGTCCAATTCTTTCATTACCTCAACCAGCATAACCACGCTGGCCCGGTCATCCATGGATTTTCCGTTGACCATGGAGCCCGCCATGGATACCAGGGGGCTGCGGAAGGTGATAAGGTCGCCGATGCGGACCAATGCCTTTACTTTTTCTACAGGCAGCCCCAGATCTATGCACATATCCTTCATTTTTACAGCCGTCTTTGAATCGCCGTCCTCCTGGATATGGGGCGGTATGGTAGAGATGATGCCAAAAAGCTTTTCTCTTCCGTGTATGGTTACTTCCTGGGAAAGCAATATTCTTTGATCCACCCCGCCTATATTAGTGAACCTTAAAAAACCTTCTTCGGTTACATCCCGCACCATCAGGGCTACTTCATCCACATGGGCAGCCCGCATTACCTTGGGCGCAGGAGATCCGTCTTTAGGAGCAGTACCCCGCTTTATTCCATAAACATTGTAAAAGGAATCCGTTTGTACTTCATCGCAGTACTTTGAAAACTCATCCGAGATGCGCCGGGCAATTATCTCTTCATACCCGGAAACGCCCGGCAGATCCAATAATTCCGCTAAAAATTCTTTCAAACCTTCAACCTCCTTATCTTCATCAATTAAGCACTTTTTATTTCTTTATGCCTATTCTCTTACATGTTTCTGTTTTTCATCCATAATTGGACCGCCTTCTGCTGTCTTTACCCTATATTATCATATTTGCGCCGGTTCCGTTTAAAAAATCAGGCGCCCTTCAAGTCAGAAAGCGCCTGATTTAATAAGACTGATATTAAATTCTGCGTCCGCCGGCAAAACCATAGTATTCATCCAGGAACCATTCAGCATGTTTGGACATGTAGACGCCCAATTCATCACCTTTAAAACCAAGGGTCGCCGTCATATTGCCGAAATAGTCATCTATTACATAGCAGCGGATTACCAGCTTGTCTTCCTGTGTCCAGCGGGCAGTTGCCATGCATTTATACATTTCTCCCTTGGGGGTTCCGATGGTGTCGCCGAAATAATGGGTTTCCGGGAAGCGGCCCAGCACATACTTATCCATGCCAAAGGAGATGACCTTTTCTTCTCCATTTTTTTTCATTATAAGCCTTCCCTCATTGCCTTCAAACTCCACGCCGATCTCCTGAATTCCCATGGGATTGGGGCCGAGAGCGTACCGGCATTTATTAACCTTCTCCTGCAGGGAAGATGTGCTTTTTCCTATCAGGGGATTAACCACTTCCAGGCTGCTCAGCCTATCTTCCAGCTTACGGGCTGCTTCTTCATCCTCAGGCAGGGAACCGGGCTGCAGTTTTTCCAGAATCTCCTTCCACAGAATATCAAGGATTCCTCCGTATACCTGAACCGTACCCTGGTTATCACCGGTGCAGACGAATATAAAATCCTCTTTAGGGATGCAGACGGCCAGCTGAACTCCCAATCCGCAGAAACCGAAGCCTCCGTCCTTCAGCATCCAGATCTGATATCCGTAACCGTTGCCGTTTTTATAATCCCTGTAGCCGGTTGCAGCATTGTCAATCTGCCTGGAGGTTGCAGCCTTAATAAACTCTTCAGACAGATACTGTCTGCCTCCGATGTTGCCCTTGTTCATATATACAAGGGCAAGCCGCGCCAGATCTCTGGTGGTGCAGATTACACCGCTGCCGCCCCAGGAATACCCTTCAGGCGCCTTTATGCACCAGGCTTCTTCACTGTAGCCCAGATCTCTGAGCATTTTATCCTTCAGATACTCTAGGAAGGGCTTGCCGGTCAGCCTTTCTACAAGGACATTAAGTACGTAGGAACCTGATGTATCATATCTGAACACAGTACCCGGAGGCCTTGTGGGCTCTGTGTTGAAGAAAGTCCAAACCC
>JAAZHD010000206.1 GCA_012510895.1 Clostridiales bacterium | reverse complement strand
TTAAGAGCAATGGCGGCAAAATATATGACTTGGTAATGGCCCAGAAAAAGAAAGAACAACGCGAGCAAAAACAGGCTCTCCAAGATGAATTGATAAGGGAATTAAGAGCTATAAACAAGCGGGAAAAGAGGCTGTAAAAAATTTTGTGTATGGGTGCGGGGAAATACTCTTTTCTGGTAAGGATTAGTATAGTATTAAGAAACCAGAAAGGAGTATTTTTATGAGTGTATTACCCAAAGATGTAGTTCGGGAAATAATCCGTGGGCATGATTTTAAGAACGCCAATGAAGTTTTAAGCTTTCTAAAGGAATCGTTTAAAGATATTCTGCAAGAGATGCTGGAAGGAGAGATGGATGCCACTTTAGGATATTCACGAGATGAAGCTGGCTCCAAGACCACCGACAATAGCCGCAATGGATATACGAAAAAGACGGTTAGGAGCGAATTGGGGCCAGTCGAACTCAATATACCCCGTGATCGAAAAGGGAAATTTGAACCCAAGATCGTACCTAAGTACAAGAGGGATGTATCTGGTATTGAAGAAAAAGTGATTTCCCTTTATGCCAGAGGCCTGTCAACAAGGGATATACATGATCAGATCAAGGATTTATACGGAGTAGAAATCTCTGCGGAAATGGTCAGCAGGATAACGGAGCACATAGTACCTGAAATCAGGGAGTGGCAGAACCGGCCGCTTGAAAAGATATATCCATTTATCTTCATGGACGCAATCCATTACAAGATTCGCGATGAGTCCTGTGTGATGAGCAGGGCTGCCTATGTAGTGATCGGTGTAAACATTGAAGGAATGAAAGATATACTTGGGATATGGATAGGTGATAGCGAAAGTTCAAAGTTTTGGCTCGGTGTTTTAAATGAGCTTAAGAACCGAGGAGTAGAAGATGTTCTCCTGTTCTGTGTAGATGGCCTTACAGGCATAAAAGAAGCTATTATTGCAGCTTTCCCAAAGTCAGAGATACAGAGATGCATCATACACCAGCTTCGCAATTCCTTCAAATATGTGTCATACAAGGATTTGAAGCCATTTTCAAAGGAATTTAAAACTGTTTACACAGCGCCAACTGAAGAAGCTGCCATAGAAAAGCTGGTTGATCTGAAATCAAAATGGGGCAAGCAATATCCTTATGCATTCAAAAGTTGGGAAAACAATTGGGAAGTGCTAAGTCCATTTTTCAAATATCCCAATGAGATCCGAAAGATCATCTATACTACGAATATCATTGAGAGCGTAAACCGACAGTTTAGGAAGGTTACAAAAACAAAGTCAGTGTTTCCTTCAGATGCTTCCCTGGAAAAAATGCTTTACCTGGTAACAAAAAATGTAACCAAGAAATGGACACAGAGATACCGCAATTGGGATCAAGTCTTAAGCCAATTAATGATAATGTACGAGGACAGGCTTTTAGGATACCTGTAAAGCCACCCCCACCGCCCTCGAAGGACTCGTCCTCATTGCCGGACGGGCTAGACCTACAATACATTTTGACCTCTGAAATTGTAGGTATAGTCCGTCCGTTATGGATAATTATTGACCAAAATATACATGTTAAAGCATAAAAACTTATACTTTGGGGAATAATCCCTGCAGGTAGTAGTTACAATTCTCTGATTTACATAGGCTGATCCTATATATCAGAAAAGTGTTAAATTCACTCATACACAGAAATCTTTACACTCCCCGGGAAAATGTCTGGAACAATAAAATAACGATCCTTGATAAGGGACATAAAACGAGACTATACAGTGGATTGAAAGCAATTATAGGTATGTAGCAGGGCACGGCGAAGCGAACCCTTTACAGCAAGA
>JAAZHD010000205.1 GCA_012510895.1 Clostridiales bacterium | reverse complement strand
CAAAACGGAGTTTTATGAAACCTTGGAAAACATCCGCAAGCTAAAGCTCCAGCCACAGCTGGAATAACAACCTTTTTCGTACCTTGACAAGTTCAAAACGTCGATTACTGTTTCTACGGGAGAAGTCAGCCCTTTTTTAGGGGAAAGATCATCAGTTTTTTCAAAATTTTGAACTTTAGTGTGGTATTAGTGATAAAATTATTTTTATATTACCGTGAATAATTCAGGTATAGAAACCGTGCGTGTATAAGAATATTAAAATGTAGGAGTGTAAGTATGAAGTCCGGGTATGGTAAAAGCGATCAAACATTTTTGCGCAATTACAATATTAGGAAAGTAAGAACGATTTTACGGGAAGAAGGTCCATGCTCCAGGGTGGATTTATCAGTAAAGGCTAATTTGGATAAGAAAACCATTACCAATATCATAAATGAAATGCTTAAGAACGGAGAAGTGGAAGTGGTTTCAAAATCAAGCAACGGAGCAGGCCGTCCAAAAGAGAACTTGGCTCTTAATGGTGAGTATAGCCGCTGCATAGGCCTGGACATCGGAGGAACCCATATCACCGGAGTAGTCCTTGATTTTACAGGGAAAGTATTATGCGAGCATAATATAGATGTAGTAAATAATGATTCCGATATATTATTTCAGTTGTGCGATCTGGTAATGGAGGAGCTTCTTGAAAAATCAAAGCTTTCAATAGATGAAATTGACAAGATAGGCATAGCATTTCCAGGTCATATCGATATCAGAACAGGCAGGACAGTACTGTCTGAGAATATACAAGGATGGGATGATCTGCCTATTCTGGACATATTCACTGAGAAATACGGCAAAGAAGTAATGGCAAATGACTGTTCCCGGCTTATGGCCCTGGCCGAACTCCGCTATGGAGCCGGAAATGATGAACGAAATATAATTGTATTTGACTTAGGCCTTGGTATAGGCTGCGGAATTGTAATTAACCGAAAAATCTTTCCTGGTTCAACGGGAATGAGCGGTGAGGTAGGTCATACCATTGTAAAGGTAGACGGTTCCCGCTGCACGTGCGGAAGGAATGGATGCATTGAGGCGCTTGCTTCCGGCTGGGCTTTGTCGAAACAGGCCATGGATCTGCTTAAAAACAATGAAAGCCCCATGCTTAGCAAAACCATAAACAAAAATACAATGATTCCCACCACTAAAGAAATTGTACTGGCAGCAAAACTTGGGGATGATAAATGTATACAGCTTCTTAAGAACGCAGGCAGATATGTAGCCATTGGCATCATAAACTCGATCAGCATTATTAATCCCTCAAAGGTAATAATTGGCGGAAGGCTCATAAGGGATAACGATATATTTTATGATGAAATGATAAAAACAGTAAAAAAGGATGCAATTTCCGAATTGATTAAGGATATGAAAATTGAGGTGTCAGCCCTGGGAGATTTAGCTACTGCAATAGGTGCAGCCACACAGTGTTTTGAGGAATTTTTTGAGTATGAATAAGGGTTTTCATAACGGAATTTTATAAAATAGTACCGACATTATCCTAACGGTACTTTTTTAATTTGGAGTATAATATACATAGAAAATTCTGAATATGGCGGGAGGTCGTTTATATGGCATTAAAAGTTGGAGTAGTCGGGGTAGGTAACATTGGTACCATACATGCAGAGATCTATAAGAACCATCCAAAGACGGAATTGGTTGCAGTCTGTGATATCATAAAAGAAAGAGCAGACGCAGCCGCGGCAAGATTTGGAGCAAAGGCTTTTTATTCAGGCAAGGAAATGCTGGCAAGCGGGATCCACCTGGATGCATGCAGCATGGCGACTAAAGGAGAAGAAAACGGCGGCGATCACTTTGAACCCACCATGGAACTTTTGGAAGCAGGCATACCTGTACTTGGTGAAAAGCCCATTTCCAATGACATAAAAGAAGGCGAAAAAATGGTGGAGCTTGCAGCCAGGAAAAATATTCCCTATGCCATTAATCTTAATCACCGTTTTACACCTGCTGCAATTCGTGCAAAAGAATGGGTTACAGAAGGCCGGTTAGGGAAACTTCATATGATCAATATGAGAATGTGGATTAACAATCCGGTTGAAACTTCTCCCTGGTTCCACATGAGAGCACTTCATCCTCATTCCTTTGACGTGATTCGCTATTTTGCCGGGGATGTCAAAAGGGTAGCAGCGTTTCTTATGAAGGGCGAAGGCCGCACCATATATTCTAATGCACAGGTGCTTTTGGAATTCAAAAACGGAATGATTGGTCATTTGGTAGGAAGCTATGATGCAGGCGGAAGTTATGGCCTGGAGCAATGTGAAGTAGTAGGATCAAAGGGTCGTTTCGTTTTAGTGGATGCCTGCGAACATCTGACTTTCTATCCACGGAACAGCATTTCCACTGAATCCTACAGCTACCTGGGCGGAATGCGTTCCTTCAGTGAAACTTTTAACAGCCGCATAAGCGACTGGATTGAGCAGCTGGATTCCGGTGCAAAATATGATGAAATAAACGGATCCGGAGAAGATGCCTTAAAGGCGCAGTATATTATAGAAGCGGCTATTGAGTCCTTCAAGACAGGTAGAATTGTTGAATTATAAAGTTTTTAAAAAATATGATTAAAAGTAAACTTAAAGGAGTATGGGCATGAAGCGGCTTAACGTTAAGAGGCTTGCAAGAGACAGGCAAAAAGGAAACATGGCAGGCAAAACGAGATACATATGTTTATTACTGGGAACTATGATTGCCTTCTCCTTTATCCTGACTGGCTGCAGCGGCAGTCCAGACAAGTTAAATGGGAATGCAAATGATACTCCGTCGGGTATACCTTTGGAAGAAATGGTTGCGGAGGAGTATGAACTTCCCATTGTCAAAGAGCCCTTTGTTTTAACTTTTGCTACAGCAGAGAATCCGCACGCTTCCAGCAGCTATACCAGCAATCTGCCGGCCTGGCAGGAGCTTGAGAAGAGAACCGGAGTAACGGTTAAGTTTGAGGTAGCTCCATCGGATCAGTACAACACAACCATGCAAACCCGGCTGGCAGCCGGTACGGACCTTCCGGATCTGATCCGATTGCCCGGTGACCCTATCCGGTATGTCAATGGAGGCTTGATCATACCTATTGATGAATTAATAGGTAAATATGCACCCAATATAATATCTCTGTTTAAGGAAAGGCCGGAAGTTAAAAAAGCCATGACAGCACCGAATGGCAGAATCTATACTCTGTCAGCAGTAGTGGATGCCAGAAGCATGGTTAACTTAAACGGCCTTGGCATGCGGAAGGATTGGCTGGAAACGTTGGGTCTGGAAGAGCCTGATACCATAGAAGAGTGGTATAATGTATTAGTGGCTTTTAAAGAGCAAGATCCGAATGATAACAGCAAGAAGGATGAAATACCGGTCATTGCCATAAATACAAACGGTCTGTACAAACTTGCCTGGTCCTATGGGCTGCATCTTTATCTTAGTGAAGGCTGGTATCCGAATGAAGACGGTAAAATAGTCTATGAGTGGATAGAGCCGAGGATGAAGGACTGGCTTCAGGAGATGAATAAGTGGTACGAGACGGGGTTAATTGATCCGGATATGAATACCCAGAACCGAGACAAGTATACTGCAAAAGCAATAGGCGATGTTGCCGGTGCATCAGTAAGTGATATGACTATGCAGTTTCCGCAGTGGAATGAAAGAATGGCCAAAGATTATCCTCATGCCAGATGGGAAGGGATTGTTCCTCCCGAAGGTCCCTATGGAGACCGGATAATGGAGCGGGAGCAGCCTACAGAGAATACCCATTATGCTATTACAAAGGATTGCAAGAATCCTGAGGTTGTAATCAAGTGGCTGGATTATATGTATGCCAGCAGAGACGGCCAGATTCTTATGGGTAATTTCGGGTTAGAAGGTCTCAGCTATGAGATGGTGGACGGCGAGCCTCGGTTTACAGATTTTATTTTGAAGCATGAACTGGGCTCAGGTCTTGCACAGAATGTCCTGGGGGTTAACGGAAACTTCCCCCGCATCTTGATGAGAGAGATGATAGAGCAGAGGTTCCTGCAATACGAAGGAGAAGTGGCACAATCCAATAAAGCAACTCAATACTATGTTCCTTCTTTTCCAAGGGTCTTGGCAACCAAGGAGGAAACTGACTCCTTTATTAGAATTATGGCAGATATTGATACCTATAAGGATGGAATGGTTATTAAATTTATTCAGGGCAAGGAATCTCTGGATAAGTTCGATCAATATGTTAAATCAGTTAAAAATATGGGCATAGATGAAGCCATTGCTATCAAGCAGGCACAGTATGACAGATATATGAGGCAATGAGACACATGTATTTAATAGCAGAATAGGAGTAATCGCCATCCATGTATAGAATCAGCATGAATAAAAAGCTTAATAGATTAAAAAAGAACATAATAAAGGATAAATATCTTTTAATACTGGCAGCTCCTATTCTTATTTATTATTTTATATTTCACTACATTCCTATGTACGGAGCTGTTATAGCCTTTCTTGACTTTACACCGGGATATGGCATATGGGGCAGCCCATGGGCAGGGTTTAGGTGGTTTAAGGAGTTTTTCCAATCCGTCTTTTTCTGGAGGCTGATTTTCAATACCTT
>JAAZHD010000204.1 GCA_012510895.1 Clostridiales bacterium | reverse complement strand
GTCCTATAACAGTGCGAATTAATAAAAACGCTGTATTACCGGCTTTTAAACCGTTTTATCCGTTGTTTTCCAATTCCGCCTCTGAGGCCGATCTGACAGTATAAAATAATATCCGCATTATGTCAATCAATTTATTATAATCGAATTATGTCGATGATTGATGAAAATAATAATTTTATAAAATAGATATTGACAAAATATTGACAATGTATTAATATATAGCCAGGACATGATTAATGGAAATCTGGAGGAAATAATTATGGATAAAAAGAATTTATTTGATTTAACAGGAAGAGTAGCAGTTGTAACAGGAGCTTCATCCGGTTTGGGCGTTCAAATGGCGAAAGCATTTGCCCGTCAGGGTGCAGATTTGGTTATAATGGCACGACGCAAGGAAAAACTTGAAGCTGTTGCGGAAGAAATCAGAAAACTGGGAGTAAAGTGTCTGCCCATTCAGTGTGATGTAACGGACACAGAAGCTGTTAACAGGGCAGCAGAAATTACAGAAAAAGAATTTGATAAAATTGATATTTTGGTAAATAATGCGGGCAACGGTCATGTAGGGCCTGCTATTGATACAACCGATGAGGACTGGGCATCTGTAATTAATCTGGACTTAAGCAGTGTTTTCAAAGTTTCCCGTGCCTTTGCCAAAATAATGATGAAAAATAAATACGGCGGCATCATTCACATTACTTCCATGTACGGCCTTGCTGGAAATATGGCACTTGCGAGCGGCGGCTATCATGCAGCTAAAGGCGGCGCAATAAACTTAACCAGAGCACTTGCAGCAGAATGGGCGCCTTACGGCATTACCGTTAATTCCATCTGTCCCGGTTATTTTGAAACCGAGCTGACTGCAGATACGCTTAAAACGGAAGAATTCTCACAATACATGAAAGCCACCGTGCCGCTCGGACGCTACGGCAGGGAAGGCGAACTGGATGCAGCAGCGGTATTTCTTGCATCAGATGCCGCTTCTTACGTCACAGGCATAGCCCTTCCGGTTGACGGCGGATACACTTGCGTATAACAAGAACAATCTATGTATGATGCAAAAAGCGCCTCTTAAGTTTCTGCCGGGTGCTTTTTGCATTTTAATTTTTTTCAAAAAATCCAGGTTATCAATGACAGTATAACCCAAATTTTATAAACATAGTTGAAAAAATATCGGGTAAACTAGTTTTGCAGGCGAAAAAGTTCGGCCTGCTAAAAGGAGGTATCGATATGGCGCGAAACCGTAATCGAAGCATGATGTCAGAAAACCTTAAGGAGGAAATAGCAAAAGAGCTTGGGGTTTATGACATTGTAAAAAATGAAGGCTGGGGAAGCGTATCATCCAGAGACTGCGGTAATATAGTCCGCAAGGCCATAGAAATGGCTGAAAGATCGGTTAACGGAAACAAATAACGCAATATCGATGCGCCATTTACTAAAAGGGCCAAAAAAGCCCTGTAAGTAAAGGAAAGGCTGCTGCTAACCGGCTGGTTCGGTTTCAGCAGCTTTTTTCCTGATTTTCTGCATGCTGTTTTGTGATGCTTATTCATTATTCCCAAGCATGGTTTCCACCCTCCATCTTGTCTGCCCTTCCCGATAATACATAACAACCGCACCCTGCAGATCATTTCTGTAAACCGTAATGCTGTGATCTGCCAGCCTCTCCAGTACCTGCTCGGCAGGATGCCCGAATGAATTAATGCCGCATTGAATGACTGCCGCCCTGGGAGAAACCGCTTTTAGAAAAACATCAGTGCTTGAGGTATTGCTGCCATGATGAGGCACTTTTAAAACATATGCATCTTTTTCCATTCTGCCGGCTAAATAGTATTCCACACCTTTTTCGATATCCCCGGTAAAAAGAATCGATGCATTGCCATACTCAAGCAATAAAACCAATGAAAGATTATTTTCGTTATTATCATATAATGCCTGTGCAGCATCGGGCTCAGGGTACAGCACATGAAGCACAGTATTCTCCCCTATACGGAAGGTTTGTCCTGCTTCTGCCGTAACTATCGGTATTCCCTTACCTTTCACTGCATTTTTCAGCTCAATGTAAACCGGATTATCTGCTACAGGTGGATATTGCATAAAGGCCTTTGCTTTCAGCTGTTTAATAACAGGAATCAGCCCGCTGATATGGTCCTCATGATTATGGGACATGATTATAAGGTCAAGGGAAGAAATACCATTCTTCAATAGAAATGGGAGCAGCACATTTTCGCCTATATTTGTGCCGGCTTGCCCTCCCCCATCTATCAATATATTTTTCTTATCCGGAGTTTGTATAAAACAGCAGTCTCCCTGCCCTACGTCAAGAAAAACCACTTTCAGCTCCCGGGGAGCAGCAAGGCCGAGGATCAATCGGCCTGAAAGGAAAACAATAATCAAAACCATGCATGCCAGGGAAGGATGTCGGATAAATGCCGGTCTTTCCCGGGAAATGACCCAAAGTATCAAAAAGATAAAAATTATGGTGACAACCGATGGCGAAACCACCCGAAAATATGCCAGGGGAAGGTTTGACGCAAATTCCGCCGCATGCAGTATAAGCCGGCATAACGACCGGAGAGGAACCGCCATAACGGCAGCCAGGGACGGTAAAACCGCTCCAAGGGGAAGCAGCAGAAAACCTCCGGCTGTGACAATTCCCAGTACAGGGACCACCAAAAGATTAGCCAGTACGGAGACAGGAGAAATAAGGTTAAAGTAATAGGCAGCCAGGGGAAGAACACCCGCCTGGGCGGCCAGAGTTGCTGCAATAATGGAAGCAATTTTTTTGGGTATAAGTTTACCGGGAAAAAAGTCCATGCCTTTTCGAACAGGTTCCTCAAACAAGCCGATGGAAACAACCGCCAGAAAGGATAATTGAAAGCTTACTTCCATAATGTCCATAGGGCGGAAGAGCAGGATAAGAAAAGCTGCAACCCCTGCACTGTTTATTATGTCTGACCTTCTTTCCATTGCCTTGCCAAAAAGATGAATAAGTGCCATGATAACAGCTCTGGTCACAGAGGGAGACGCACCGGTCATCAAAGCATAAGCAGTTAAAATTAATATCTGGAACAATAAAGCCGTTTTTCGATTCAGCTTAAACAGCGATTGTAATCTGCTTAAAAGAAGAACCAGGAAACCGATATGCAGACCGGAAATAGCCAGAATATGCGCCAGCCCTGTTTTCGTAAAATCGTCTATAACATCCGGTTCTATAAGCCAGCGCTGTCCTAAAAGAATTGCCTTTAAAAACTGCCCTTCCTGCCCTCTTACTGCTGTCTCTATAATTTCTGCAGATTTATCACGCAAACCGGCCAGTATGCGGTTAAGGGACAGACTGCTGCCTTCTCTCAAAAACCTTACATCGCTTTCTTTAACAGTCAGGGTGGAATAAATATTCCGCCTGGCCAGATAGCTTTTATAATCAAAACCCTTTGGATTTCGCGGGCCTGAAGGTTCCTTAAGCATTCCTGATACCTGGAGAAAATCACCGGTTCTTAATTCAATCCGGTTTTCTGAAAAGTCTCCTCCGTATTCATTCGGATATATGATTACCTTTACTTTTGCCTTTATGGGGCAGTGATTTTCGCCCGCTGTTATTTCATTGGTCTCAAGCACCAGAATAATACGGTCCGGTTCTGTTTGAGGCTGACTCCTGACTGTTCCTTGCAGGATTATGCTCTGACCTGTAAAAGCCTTTAAGGGATTTCCCCTCTGATAAAAAATTGTACTTCTAAGGCCGCCGAAGAGAAAAACGAGTATGAGAAGAACGGGAAATAAGACACGTCTGTTTATTAAAAAGCCCGTAATAAAAACTGCTGCCATAGCAATCCATATATACAGGAGCCTTATAGGAAGCCGGTAAAAGAGAATCAATCCCCCTGCATAAAATGCAAGAAGCCATAAAACCGGTCTTTTTACCCAAATTTCCCAATTACCCTCTTTACCCCTCACGCATACCACCTGCCGTCAGCGCAAAATAAGGATTGGTGCTTTACTTTGTACTTCGTTCAAATAACAGGGCCTGACCTGCCCCTATTCTTTTTTCAAAGTCATCTGAAATACACACGGCATCCGGTATTTCTACCTCTAAGCAGGCATCCGATGTATTATAGAGCATAAAGTACTCTCTGCCATTTTGTCCTGTTACGGATATGGAAAGAACTTCTTCCGGCAGGTTCTCAATTTCTCCCATAGACTCTGCGCACTGCTTTGTTTTCTGAGCATCCCCGGCCACCATGGCAAAAGAGACTTCGTATACCTTTTCACCCCGGTCATACCATTTTCTTTCATTGCTGTAAGGGGCGGCTATTTCGTCACAGTATAGGGAACCGCGGCCGTAATCCGTGCTGTCCTTGCCAAGGTGACGTTTTATTTCAATCTGCCTTTTTTCAGGCCGGATCATGGTCAGTTCCAGGTCTCCTGACACTGCAATTCCTATAGCATCATCAACATTCAGCCATTTACCTGCTTTTCGATTTTTTCCGTCAGTTTTTTCGGCACCTTTCAGAATGGCAGAGCCGCCGTCATACTTATACCTTCTTACAGTGCCGTTAAATATATCATTGGGAATATTCCACAATATGACCTTATATGAGTCGATTAAGGTACGGTTTGCCGCCACTGCCTTCTGTATGCTGATTACGGTGGCATCATCCGGCAGGGCTGCAAAGGCAATCATTTTTACAGCCTGACGGTCTATATTCTGCCCTTCAGATACAAAACCCTGGGATTCGGACATGACTTTGCCATAAGTTATGAAACCGCCTTCAAACAGCTTTTCTTCATGAGAAAGCACCCTGCAGTCATGAATAACCCCTATTCCGCGGATGGCGCCTGTTAAATTATACCGCCATTCAGCCAGGCTGCTTATACCCCTTTTCAGGCACATAGCCTGGGGCCGTTCTGCGGAAATCCATGTAAAGGAAGCAAGCCTGTTCTTCCCTTTTTCCATTACCGAACCATGGTAGGAATCATACCAGGATGTAATCTCTTCACATTTTTTTGAACCGCTAAGATCATACATCCGCCGCCAATAAGCCATCATGGATATTACATTGGCCCTGTCTGATTCAAGTCTTGTATAATACAGGGGAGACAAATCCTTCAAATAATCGATGCGGGAGGAAAGAAACGAACCGTCGCCGTTATAGACCGTTTCAGTTTTCAGGATTTCCAGCCAGCCCTTTTCAAATCCCGTACAATCTTCATCATACTTGTCCTGCATGAGAGCCCACATGGGCAGCGCGTAATCCTGGCAGTAGGAGTACCTGACCCGGGTATCTCCTCCGATGCGCCAGAGGCGGCCGTCTTCAAAGGTGCAGCTCCGTATTAATTTCCAAAGATCATATACATTATGATAAAGTGCTTCAGGTGCCTTTGCTCTTCGTGCCTTTAAGGAAAAGTGAAGCATAGCAATATTGCTTAAACATATAACCATATATCCGACGTTCATATACCTGTGATGATTGCATGCGAAGCTGTTAAAAAAGTTTGCACCCACAAAGGCGTCTTTTACCTTTTTGCCGTCGTACACCTTTTCATTATTAACATCATCTTCGATGGAAATACCGTTTATGAAAAATTCCGTTGCCTTTTCCTTATATCTTTCAGCATTAGGTGCATCCGGATAATATAAAGCAGTTCTGGATAATATGGCACCGTTCCAGATATTGCTTTCAGGTTTATTGTTTTCTATCAGACCCGCAACAATTTCGTATTCATTCAGAAGCCAGTCTACTTCCGAAATCAGCACCTTCCTCAGGAGCTTATGATCTTCCTCTGTCAAGTAATCCCATACGGCTTCCACAGCATGCATCATTCTTTCTATTCCCAGAGCGCTGATCCATGTGTGGCCCCACTTTTCTCCGTCGGTACAGCAGCTGCTGCCTTCAATGTGGCTTTCCAGGCTGAAACGAAGCATTGCAAGTGCCTGGTCCAGTACCTTTTGCTTCTCTATTCCTTCTAAGTCCCAGTTTATGGATGGATCTACGGCTGCAACCGCAAATGCAGAAAAAGCTTTCTGATTTGTCTGAACCCCCCAGGAATTGTAGCCCGGACCATAACACATAAGCTCAGGCCGCTCAGGTATTACATACAAATGCTGTTGAGCATCCCTGATCCAGCCTGCCAGAAACCTGGAATACTCCTTATAGCAGATCATATATACCCACTCTCCTTTGTACCTTAAAATATATACTGTATTAAGTATTTACTATACTAAACAGTATAGCATATAATGGAATTTGATATGGATGAATCTTATAAATCCAGGCAATTTTATAATGGTTTCACAGGGTGTTTTTAATAATGAAATTTGGGAAAGAGGGATAGCGTGTCACTAATCGTCAGAAATCTTACCAAGAAATACGGGGACAAGGTTGTCTTGGAGAACTTAAGCTTTGAGATCAAAGAATCCGGTGTATACGCCCTGCTGGGTACAAATGGTGCCGGGAAAACAACTACACTGAGATTAATATTGGGAATGCTGGCCGGAAACGGCGGCGAGGTACTGTGGAAAGGCAAACCATTGGATGCAGTCAATGCAAATGTAGGCTATCTGGCTGAGGAGCGCGGTTTATATCCTAAATATACCCTTATTGATCAACTGCTTTACTTTGCCAGGCTCCGTGGCGTGCCCAGGGATACAGCCATGGAACGCATTAAATACTGGTCTGAGAGGCTTATGGTAGATGAATACATATTTCCGCCCAAAACCAGGGGAAGAAAATCAAAGCCTTACAAAGCGGAACAGCTTTCTAAGGGCAACCAGCAGAAGATCCAGTTAATGGCAGCTTTAATATCCGACCCCGAACTGCTGATACTGGACGAGCCCTTGGCCGGCCTTGATCCTGTCAATACCGATTTATTCAAATCCATCATACATGAAGAAATAGCCGCCGGAAAATACCTGATTATGTCCAGTCATCAAATGCCTACCATTGAAGAGTTCTGTTCCGACATCACCATACTTCACAGAGGAAAAGTTGTACTGCAGGGAAATCTGAATGAAATAAAAAAAGGTTATGGACGGGTTAATCTGTTCATAAAATGTGAATCTGATATTTCATCCTATATCCCCCGGTTCGGACTGACCATAGTCAAAAAAACGCCTGGTGAATACCACTTGAAGGTTCAGAAAGAACAGCAGGCAATGGACTTTTTATCCCAATTGATCCGGGACAACATTTCAATCATCCGCTTCGAACTCAGGGAGCCCTCCCTGCATGAGATATTTGTTGAAAAGGTGGGGGTTGCCAATGAATAAGAATGACTTAAGCGGATGGAAAAATGTTTTTACCTTTACGCTTGTGCAAACTCTGAAAAACAAGGCATATATCATTACGTATATCATACTCATAATTTTAGCCCTGATATCAATCCATGTAATAAATATGATTTCCTCACCTGATAATACTGACATGGATGAACCGATTGAAATAAACAAGGTTTATGTCAATAATCAGACTCAGCTCACCGGTTTGGATTTCAATGAGATAATAGATGATGAAAGACTCAGCCACATTGTTTTTGAAACCCTTAATGAAGACTATGATGCTCTGGCAGACAGAATAGAGAATTCCGAAAAAGATTCGGCCATACTTAATATCACCCATGATGAGGGAATGTTCAGGCTGGAGTTTCTGGTATCAAGTGGTAAAAAGCTAAGCAATGAAGAATGGTTTCAGCTTTCCGGCACCATAGCCGATGAATTTGAAAGCTTTAAGAATAATCCGCTCGGCATAACAGAAGAGCAGCTCAGGGCAGTTAACTCAGAAATAGCAACAGAAATATCCGTTTATGATTCTGAAGGCAATAAGGTAATAGAAAAAGACACTTCCATTACATACAGCGAATATTGGTTTATATACGGAATCCTGTTTACTGTAATGATGGTTAACATAATGGCAAGTACTCAGATAGCCACGTCCATAGTTACTGAAAAATCCTCGCGGGTTATTGAATTTCTGCTGATTTCAATCAAGCCTCTGGCTCTTATGATAGGCAAAATACTGGCTATGCTTACGGCTGTACTTGTGCAGGTTGTATCGTTAATTATTGTTGTATTTTTATCCAACAAACTTTCCTCGGCATTTTCATCCGGTAACAGCGGGGCTGGTCTGTCTCAATTGCTGCAGGCTGATATTTTCAATAACTTAAATCCGATCAATATATTATTCTGTCTCTTAGTGGTGGTTTTGGGAATGACCTTCTATGCCGCACTGGCAGGACTGACAGGCGCCACTGTCAGCAGACTTGAAGAAATGAATGAAGGCCTTACCCTGTTTACCTTTGTCTATATGGCGGGGGCCTATATCGGAATAGGCG
>JAAZHD010000203.1 GCA_012510895.1 Clostridiales bacterium | reverse complement strand
TGCTTATGCCGCCTATTCCAATAAAATGGACATGTTTGCCTTCAAAATTTCGTATATGAATTTCACTCATGGTTTTCCACTCCTTGACACAACAATATATCTCTGGTATTCTTAGCCCGTATTTAATAATATTTATTATAACCAAGGACAGACCCTTATATCAATACATGGTAAAAAAACCATTGACTTTATTTACAGTATCGCTTAAAATAAATAATTGTCACAAGTAATTTGTTTTGGAGGAGTACCCAAGTGGTCAAAGGGGGCAGACTGTAAATCTGTTAGCTCAGCTTTCGATGGTTCGAATCCGTCCTCCTCCACCAATATTAATCAGAAAACCCGCTGTTTAAGCGGGTTTTTCATATGTTTAAGCAGTTTTTTTACCTTTATTTCATTTCATTTGGTTCTCTTGCGAAGGTAAACTGATAAATTATGTCCGCCATTTCCTCGGCCGACTTTGTCATGCCGTTTTTCAGCCAGTGCTGTATGAGGCCGACGCTTCCGTTAACTACAAATACAAAGTAAGATTCATTCATGTCCTCATCCTTATGCTCCCCGGCAGCCAGGTTAATGCCGCATTCCTCGTAAATTAAGGCAAACAATCTTTTTTGGAAGTCTATATCGCCTTTTTCGCTCATCAATACCTGGAGATGCTGGCTGTTTTCCTTAATGCTTTTAAACATTTCCAAAAGTATATTCTTTGTTTCCTGAATATCATGCTTGTCCATAAGATAGGAAATTGATTTTTTTGCCCAGGAAAGGGTTTCCTCTTCAATGCTGTTTAAAAGATCGTATTGGTTGGAATAATGAGAATAAAAAGTGGAGCGATTGATATCTGCATTCTCACATAATTCCTTGATGGTGATTTTGGTTATGGGTTTTGTCTTCATCAGCTCAACTAAAGAATCCCGTAAAACCATTCGGGTGTACCGGGATTTTCGGTCCTGTTTCAGTTCTTTCATCTTTTTTCCCGCCTATCTTTTTTTATATGTTTTTTATCCAGCACTAACACCTTGTTTTGTTGCATACGGTACATTCAGAAATCATCTGATGGTTGCAAAAACAACACTGTGTCAATATAATATAAACCGGTAACAGAATGTCAATCTGGAAAAGTGAGTTCTTGGAGGTTTTTATGTCATACATTGAATTTAAAAATATTGTTAAGGAATATAAATCAAACGGCGTGCCCATCCGTGCACTGGATGAAGCATGTTTTGCTGTTGAAAAAGGTGAATTGGTCGTTATAACAGGTGCTTCCGGCGCAGGCAAGACCACTGCCTTAAACATATTAGGGGGTATGGACACCCCTACATCAGGCCATGTAATAATAGATGGGGAAGAGATATCCGGATATAACCGGAGACAGCTTATCGGTTACCGCCGCACAGGCATTGGATTTGTTTTTCAGTTCTATAATCTGGTGCCTAATTTAACGGCACTGGAAAATGTGGAATTGGCATCTCAGATCTGCCCCGATTCTCTGAATCCCTTGGAAACCCTGGACAAGGTGGGGCTTTCAGAGCGCAAAAATCATTTCCCTGCCCAGCTTTCAGGGGGAGAGCAGCAGCGGGTTTCTATTGCCCGGGCAATAGCGAAGAACCCAAAACTTCTTCTGTGCGATGAACCTACCGGCGCCCTGGATTATAGAACCGGCAAGCAGATACTGCAGCTCATTCAGGACACCTGCCGCCGTGAAAGGATCACCGTGCTTCTTGTAACCCATAATCTGGCACTGGCTCCTATGGCAGACAGGGTCATTCGTTTCAGAAGCGGCAGAGTTACAGAGATAAAAGTAAATGAGAAGCCAAAGCCTGTTGCTGAGATAGAGTGGTAAATTATGAAGAAGGCTTATCTGAAAGATGTGATCCGCTTCACCGGGAAAAACCGGAAGCGTTTCGCAGCTATTATAATTATCACTGCACTGGGCGTGGCAATGTTTACGGGTCTGTATGCAGCATGTCTGGATATGTATTACGCAGCGGATCAGTATTTTCGCGGACAGAATCTGTTTGACATAAGAATCCAGTCCACACTGGGACTGACGGAGGATGATGTGGACGCTCTGACCGAAGTGGACGGTGTTCTGGAAGCGGAGGGTGCATACAGTAAAAAAGTATATACGGAAATTGATGATGTGCAGGCAAGCGCTGAGCTGACCGTTTTAAGTAAGAAGAACATTAATCTTCCCTTGTTGCTTGAAGGATCCCTGCCTTTGGGCGAAGGGGAAATTGCAGTTACGGAAAAATATATTAGTGAAACAGGCAAAGCCATAGGCGATTCTGTTCAGATAACCGATGACAAGGTCTACACAATTGCCGACATTGTAATGGATCCGCAGGATATTCAAAGTGACGGCAGCGGCAGCGCATTCCGCGCCTCTCAAAGGGCAGACTTTACCTTCTTTGTTTCCCGGATGGATATAAACAGCGACATCTACACTTCTGTTTATCTTACCCTTGAAAATACAAAAGAAATTCCGTTTTATAAAGAAGAATACGAAAAGGCAGTGGATACTGTCATTAAGGATATAGAAGAGAACCTGAAACAGAAGAGAGAAAAGGCCCGCTTTGAGGCCGTAGCAAGAGAGGCCGGGAAGGAAATAGAGAAAGCCGAGGCTTCTATGTATGAGGAATTTGTGAAAGCCGAAAAGGAATTTGCTGATGCCCAAAGGGAGCTGGAAAGGGCAAGGCAGGAGCTTTTGGACGGGGAAGCCGCCCTCATAAAAGAAGAAAGGAATGCCAAACAAAAATTTGCAGAAGCATACAGGGAGATAAAAGAGGGCAGAAGGAAGCTTGCAGAGGCTGAATTGGAAATATCAGACGGAGAAAAGCAGTTGTCTGACGGAGAAGCTGAGCTGGACAAAAAGGCAAGAGAGCTGGAAATTGCCAAAAGTATGCTTGCCGAAGAGAGGAAAAGGGCAGAGGGGCAGTTTTTAAGTGCAGAACAGGAGCTGAAATCAGCACTAAAGGAACTGGACAATGCACGTAAGGAAGTGGAGCGTAAAATATCTCTGTTAAGAACCGTTATGGGGCCGGTCTGGCCGAAAGATGAGTGGGAAGGGCTTGTTGATCGCGCGGCTGAACTTACGGCAGCCGGCAAAGATCAGGATACCGTAAAGGAACTTGTCTCAGTGGAAAGCACAGCTCTTAAAAATGCTCTGAGGCTTCTGCCCGCCTCTTTGCGAAACGATGTATTGGAAGCCGGTTTGGGACTGGGCAGGAT
>JAAZHD010000202.1 GCA_012510895.1 Clostridiales bacterium | reverse complement strand
GGTTTGAACTGGTCGGAAATACCTGGGTAGAAATGGATACCAATGTTCCATCCGGAGAAAGTCTCGTGCGCCAGCTCCTTTATGGAAAGGCCTTCTTTCAGAAGGAGTTCGGAAAGGTTTCCAAGATATTCTGGATGCCTGATGTATTTGGATACAGCTGGGCCCTTCCCCAGATTATCAAGCGCTCCGGCATGGAATATTTTTATACATCCAAGTTAATCAATAATGACACTAATAAATTCCCTTAGTCCCTGTTTAACTGGCAGGGAATAGACGGTACACGCATCCTGGCCTATATTCAGCGATTGAATTACAACGGCAGATATAATCCTGAGACCGTCGAAACCATATACAACAGGTTTGACCAAAAGAATATAAGTGACGATTTGCTGATGACGTTCGGATACGGGGACGGCGGCGGAGGGCCCAGCTATCAAATGCTGGAAACCGGGCGCAGGCTTAAATCCTTCCCCGGGCTGCAAAAAACGGAAATCAACACTGCGGCATCTTTCTTTGATGCAGTAGATCCGCTTAAGGAAAAGCTTCCTGTCTGGAACGATGAGATGTATTATGAATTTCACAGAGGAACTTACACCTCCCAGGCCCGCACAAAAAAGAACAACAGAAAGGCAGAACTGGGCATGCGGCAGGCGGAAATGCTGGCAGCTATTGCAAGGGACAGACATGGCGCAGAGTATCCTTATGATAAAATTCTGGAAGCATATAAGCTGATTTTAAAAAATCAGTTTCACGATATTATACCTGGTTCATCTATTCGGGCAGTTTATGAGGACTGTGAAAAGGATTACAAACATGTATTTGAATTGATCGACGGGATAGAAAGTTCAGCTTCAGATCAGTTAACCGCAGAGTCGGAATCAAACTGTATTACTGTATTCAACAGTCTCTCCTGGGACAGGACTGATCATGTGAGCCTTTCACTGCCTCAGGGCTTTTCGGACGCAGCTGTTGTTGACGAGGAGGGGAGAGAGGTTCCTTCCGCAATCAGGGACGGGCGGATCGAATTTGAAGCATGGGCTCCTGCCCTAGGATTTTCCGCCTATCGCATATTAGAGAAGCCATTTTCTGGAGAAACAAACATATCTGTCAGCGAAGCCTGTCTGGAAAATGATTATTATCGGATCATGCTTGACGAAAACGGGAATCTGACCGGCATCTACGATAAGAGGAATGAATGTGAGGTTCTGGAGCAAGGCCGCCCTTCCAATCTGCTGCAAATTTTTGAAGACAAACCCTATTGTGAAACGGCATGGAATATTGATCTGGAATACCAGAATAAATACTGGAACCTGACAGAAGGAAAAGTTGAAGTAATCGAAGAATCGCCGGTTAAAGGGGTTGTCCGGGTTACTAAGAAATTCAATCTGTCTGAAATAGTGCAGGACATAACCATTTACCGTTCCGTTCCCCGTATCGATTTCCGCACAATAGTTAATTGGCAGGAAACTGAAAAAATGCTGAAGGCTGCTTTCCATGTCAATGTCCTGTCGTCAAAAGCCGCTTATGAGATACAGTTTGGCGCCATTGAACGTCCTACCCATTGGAATACTTCCTATGACAAGGCCAAATTTGAGGTTTGCGGGCATAAGTGGGCCGATCTTTCGGAAGGGGGCTATGGTGTAAGCCTGCTGAACGACTGTAAATACGGCTACGATATAAAGGACAACTGCATGCGCATAACGCTGCTCAGGTCTCCCGTTGATCCTGATCCGGATGCGGATAAGGGAGTGCATGAATTCTGCTATTCCCTGATGCCCCACACAGGCGATTACCGTGAAGGGAAGACAGTGCATGCAGGTTATGAACTTAATGTTCCCCTGTTTGTGCTGGAAGGCCGGCGCATAAAGAATGAGAAACCATTCGCAAGAATTACCCGGGAAAATGTAATAATAGACACCATAAAATGGGCGGAAGACGGCCGGGGAATAATAATGCGTGTATATGAAGCTGAAGGCATCAGAGGCAAGACAGGCATTCATTTATCAGATCCAGCTGCGGAAGTAATTGAATGCAACCTTATGGAAGAAGACGAATCAGTAATTGGCAGAAATACAAGCTCCTTCGAGTTTTTCATTAAACCCTTTGAAATAAAAACCTTCAGGGTTTGTAAGTAATCAATTTATTACAAGTTTCTATATTTTGTATATAAATTATATAAAATTCCTTCTTATACTGTATTTAGAAGAAACCTTATTATAATTTATTAGTATGGAGGCATCCAATGGAGCAAAGACAGATAGTCGAGCTGGGTATAAAGGACATCCGGCTCCCGGAAATGTTTGATAAAATTCTGAATGTACGAATTGGCATAGTGGGCGATGGATGCCTGGATATATACTGGGATGCAGATATGCGGCTTAGTGAACTATCCAGGGAAACCCCTCATCATCCCTTGCCGGTTATAGAAGAACGGTTTTATCTCGGTGCCGGCGGTAATGTTGCAGCCAACGTCAAAAGCCTTAAAGCAGAAAAGGTATATATGCTGTCGCTTATTGGAAATGATTGGCGGGGTGAGGGGTTCTTAAAGTCCATGAAAGATTGGGGAATTGATGACCGGTTTATGCTGACAGATGAAAACTGGGTGACACCTGCCTATTGCAAACCGCTGCGGAGAGGGTACTCAGAAATATGGTATGAAGATCCCAGGATTGATTTTGAAAATCGAAAAGCCCTATCTGAAAAACAGGAACTGAGTGTGATAGAGAATCTTAAGGCACTGGCTGATGCGGTTGATGTTATTATAGTTTGTGATCAGTTCCGATACGGAGTTATCACAGAAAGCGTCCGGCAGGAGCTGGAGAGGCTGTCAAAAAGCGGGAAGACCATCATGGCTGACAGCCGGTCGAGAATCGGCCTGTATAGAAATATGATTATAAAACCTAATGAGATGGAAGCTGTGATGGCTTTAAATGACGGAGGAGCTGTCAAAGAAACAGATATGGACGTCATTATAAGGTGTGCTGTTAAAATTTATGAAATGAACCAGGCTCCGGTTGTTATAACAATGGGCAGAAAAGGCGCTTTGTGGTATGAAGGAAATGATATTTATATGGTAATGGGCATACCGGTGGAGCCTCCTATTGATATAGTAGGTGCCGGCGATACATTTCTTGCAGCCCTGGCCTGTTCATATGCTGCAGGTTTTCCAGGGCCCTTGTGCATTGTCTTTGCAAACCTGGCTTCATCAGTTGTTATAAGGAAAATAGGGATAACCGGTACGGCATCTCCTGAAGAAATCCTGGAGCAGGCAAGCAAAATTCTATAATGTGAAGGGTGGATATAAAGTGAAACGGCTGGATTTAAGTCGGACAACAACTTTTTCAGTAAAAAACAGGCATAATCTGGTGACCATTGATAATATGACACGACCCGGCCTGGATGAAATCACTTTGTGGGACAGTCCTGAACTGGAAGAACTGGCAGACCGGATTGCGGCAGCCAGGTTAAACAAGAGGCCTGTTATTATATTTATGGGTGCCCATGTTATAAAATGCGGCCTCTCCCGCTATATAATAGAGCTGATGGAAAAAGGAATACTGACTCACATTGCCAGCAATGGCGCAGGCAGCATACACGATTTTGAGCTGGCCTATCTCGGAGGAACCTCTGAGCATGTCCCTGCAGCCATTGAAGACGGTTCTTTCGGGATGTGGGAGGAAACCGGCGCCTGGATGAATGAAGCCATTAACCAGGGATATGCAAACGGGTTGGGATACGGAGAAAGCCTGGCCCGATATATTGAGGAAAACATGAGCAGGTTTCCCTATGCTGACGACTGCATTGTATACAGAGCTTATAAAGCGAAAATTCCTGCCACCTATCATATCACCATTGGAGCGGATATTATCCACCAGCATCCGAAGGCGGATTTCAGCTCTCTGGGCGGCAGCAGCGGAATTGACTTTGCTGTATTTTGCGGCAGCGTTTCCGAGCTGGAAGGCGGTGTATTCATGAATGCAGGTTCTGCTGTAACCGGTGCCGAGGTTTTTTTGAAAGCCTTGTCCATAGGACGTAATCAGGGTTATAAAATTGAGAACATAACCACCGCAAATTTTGATATCATTCCTCTGGGCGATTACCGTTCAAGGGTTTCTGATAATCATTTTCATTACTATTATCGTCCCAGAAAAAACGTCATCAACAGACCAACCAGTCTGGGCGGCAGAGGACTTTATATCCAGGGCAATCATAAGGATACAATACCTAATTTGTACAATAAAATAATAAATCGAATGGAGAAGAAAAATGTTTGAGAATCCTTCCGGCGCCGATAAAAAAGGGAATTTCCTTTACCATGGCATAGAGATTCTGAAAGAGCTGAGTCGGCCTTCAATAAAAGCAGTTATTTTTGATTTTGACGGAACTGTATCCACCCTGAGACAGGGCTGGGAAAAAATTATGGAGCCTTTCATGGTTGAAATGATACAGGGTCCGGGTACACCAAGTGAAGAGTTAATTAAAGAAGTCAGGGAATATATAGATGAATCCACAGGCATTCAGACCATATACCAGATGCAGTGGCTGGAAGAGCAGGTTCGCAGGCGAGGTCTTAACCCGCTGGTTCACGATGCCTGGTGGTATAAGGATGAATATAACAGAAGACTTCTGGAAATGGTGAAAACCCGGGTTCAGGATTTGGAAGAAGGCAGGAAGAGTCCGGATGATTATATTATTATGGGTGCCGGAGATTTTATTCAGAATCTGTACGATATGGGGCTGGCTCTATATGTTGCCAGCGGAACAGATCACAAGGATGTAGTAAGGGAAGCCGCCTCCCTGGGCCTTAAGGGATATTTCACACAGATAATGGGGGCTCCGGAGAGAAGAGCCGATTGCTCCAAGGAAGCGGTTTTCAGACTTTTGATTGAAACCAAGGGAATTAAGGGTGAAGAGCTTCTGGTTGTCGGCGACGGCAAGGTGGAAATTGCCTTAGGGGTTGAGCTGGGTGCTTTAACACTGGGAGTGGCAGCAGATGAGATAAAAAGACATGGCCTTAATCCGGCTAAAAGGAATCGCTTGATCAAGGCCGGCGCTCATGTAATTATCGAAGACTTTTTACCGTACAGGGAAATTTTAAGCATCCTGTTTCCTGACTCCGTATAAAAAGAGGCAGTAATTGACAACAGCAGCCTTCGGCCTATAATTAAAGTAGAATCTATTTTGGTGCAGGTGTGTGATGCATGCAAAAAGTATTGGGAAGTAATTCTGCGGTGATGAAACGAAGAAACCGCTCCTTAATCTTAAATATGATCAAATCAGAGGGGAAAATTTCCCGGGCTGAGCTTTCCAAAAGAACCGGGCTCAGCAGAGGAGGCATGACCCCCATTATTAATGAATTGCTGAAACTGGGCCTTATAATAGAAACAGGGGTTTCAGTCACAGGCAGCGGAAGAAGGCCTATAAATCTTGAACTGAATGCCTCTGGCTGCCATGCAATAGCAGTTGATTGGACCAGAAAAAAGTTCACTGTTGCCGTTGTTGATTTTTTGGGCAGCATCATTGCAGAAAAAGATTACAACTTTATAGAAAACGATACCCTGGATCACATCATAAAAGTATTAAAGGATGTAATAAAAGAGTTCCTGAATAAGTTTAAATTTAATAGAATTGCCGGTATCGGTATTGTTGCTCCCGGTCCCCTGGATATTAACAAAGGCATTATACTATCTCCCCCTAATTTCTGGGGCTGGAAAAACATCCCTATAAAGCAGATACTGGAAGAAACATTTAATATTCCTGTGATACTGGACAATAATGCAAATGCTTATGCCATAGCGGAAAAGAATTACGGCAGGGAAAAAAAATACCGTAACTTTATTTATGCAGTCGTAGATGAAGGGATCGGTGCCGGTATAATTATGGATAACCGCATATACAGGGGGAAAGGGGGCTTCGGCAGTGAGATAGGTCATATTTCTATCGATATGAACGGGCCGAAATGCGAATGCGGCAACCATGGATGCATAGAGGTGTATGCCACTATCCCCCAAATTATGCGGTATATTAATAGCTTCGCTGAATTGGGAATACCTTCGTCATATCTCACAGAAATCAGAAGCCGAAGATTAATTGAATGGGATGATATTATAAAAGGTCTGCAAATGGAAGACCCGGTTTGTCTGAATATTATTCGAAAGGAAGCTGAGTACCTGGCCAATGTATTTGTTACCTTAATCAATGTTCTGGAGCCGGAAGCCATCTTTATCGGCAGTACAATTGCCAAAGCCGGGAGTGCTTTGCTGGATAATCTGGAAGAGCTTATATCAGATAAAACCGTAACAAAAGATATTCATGAAACAAAGCTTTATCTGTCTGATCTGTCCCAGGCCTCTTTAATCGGAGGCGCAATGCTGGTTATACAAAACTTCATCGATCAGGGCAATTTTGAGGATCTGGTGAAGGCGGAATCGGGGTGGCAGTCTGATGAAATACATTATAGGTTTTGATATAGGCGGTACCAAATGTGCGGTTAATTTAGCATCGGTCGTAAATGGAATAGAATTAAGAGATAAGGAAGCCTTTCCTACTGAGGCGGGCAAGGGATATAAATACGTGGAAAAGAATCTGTTTAATGCCGCGAGAAAGATAATAAAAAGGAACGGTATTTCCATGAATGATTTATCAGCCATAGGAGTAAGCTGCGGAGGCCCGCTGGACTCAAAAAAGGGGCTGATTCTCTCCCCGCCTAATCTGCCCGGCTGGGACAACATACCTTTCACAGATATTTTAAAGAAAGAATTTAAGGTTCCTGCATTTATTATGAACGACGCAAATGCCTGTGCCCTGGTGGAGTGGAAACTTGGGGCAGGTCAGGGCACCGACAACATGATTTTTCTGACCATGGGTACCGGCTTTGGTGCAGGCGTTATATCCGAAGGCGTATTGATCAAAGGCAAAAATGACATGGCTGGAGAGATCGGTCATATTCGTCTGGAAGATGAAGGTCCTTTGGGATACGGCAAGAATGGCTCAGTTGAAGGTTTTTGCGGCGGGAACGGAATTGGAATTCTGGCTCGTTCCATTACCAGGGACTTGATTGAATCAGGAAGGCCGCCCGCATGGATTTTGGACGGCATTAAGACGGAAGAAGTAGACGCCAAAATCATTGCAGATTATGCCGATGGCGGGGATGAAGATGCAAAAAGAATCTATGAGATTGTGGGAGAAAAGCTGGGAAAGGCTTTGAGCATTTTAATAGACCTCCTTAATCCAGAAAAAATTGTTATTGGCAGCATTTTTAAAAAAAGTGAACACCTTCTGAGACGGTCTATGGAGGAAGCAATAAAGAGGGAAGCTCTTATTCACTCCAGAAAGGTATGCAGCATTGTTCCTGCTGAAACCGGGGATAGATTAGGGGACCTGGCAAGCATAATGGCGGCTTGCTATGAAATGGGCATCGACCCTGTGCCCTTGTCCCAGGAAAGAAATGAAAATGTATTGCGTCATTACCGCAGATTGTTTGAACGCTATAAAGAACTTGAAGGTCTGAAGAAAAATATTATGGATGCTTATTATTGTCTGCTGAGGACCTATAAGAACAAGGGAAAGCTCTTGGTTTGCGGAAACGGAGGCAGTGCCGCTGATTCAGAACATATAGCAGGGGAATTGATGAAAGGTTTTTATAAGAAAAGACCTTTAGGTAAAGAGATGTCTGAATTACTGGGAGAAAACAGCAGGTACCTTCAGGGAGCCCTGCCTGCCATTGCGCTGACGGCACATTCTGCTCTTTCAACAGCATTTGCAAACGATGTAAATTCAGAAATGGTCTTTGCTCAGCAGGTTTACGGCTATGGC
>JAAZHD010000201.1 GCA_012510895.1 Clostridiales bacterium | reverse complement strand
GTTTGATGCAGCCAGGTGTTTATTTGATATAATCCAGGAAAACCATGGTGAATGCATGCCTCTTAAGGATGTAAGGTTTGTGCTGGCTGACAATTCCATGCCGGTCTGCCCTGAAGAATTATCCGTCTGGTGTGATCTGTACGGTAAGGACAGAATAGACATTTCCGACTGCTATGACGGAGACGACTGCTTTTTAGGAGCCTATCACGGTGCTTCCGCCCACGGAGGACTTGATATAAATCATCCGGGAGGAACGCCCATATACGCACCCTTCTCACTGGATGATCAATACTATTTCAACTCCCTTAAAAGCGGCGATAACAACAACAGGTGGCGAGGAGTGCGTCACTGGAACGATGAAACCACATGGGCGATTCAGGTTCACCATATAGGAATCCCCCTGGTTAAAGAGTACATACCTGTTGGAAACGGCGCTGAAATAGCCAAAGGCGCCATGGTCTTTGTAGGAAGCCATGAACACAGCCATTTTGCTTTCAAGGTTTATGAGGACGGTTACGAATATATTCTGGATCCATGGATACTTTTCCGCCAGATGTTTAAAAGAATAAGGGGGGACAATCTAAGTATATCAATTAAACCTAAGTGCTGTATACTGGGTGAACAAATATACATGGAAGCTCAGGGTGCCCCCGAAGATGCAAAGCTTTTCTGGAAAATAAGCGACGGGTCCTGCTACTTTGGCAGAAGCATAAAACACGCCTTTACCAGGTCCGGCATACATTCCATTCTCCTCTATGCAAAAGGCAAAGACAGGCCGCTATGCACCTTACAATACATAACTGTAATGGGAAGAGGAAGGGATGTGTCTTATCCGAGGCTGTCCATTGAAGCGGAAGACAGAGGTTTTGCAAACTTGCAGCATCCCTTTACTTTAACCTTTGGTGAACCTGTTTGCATGCCCAATGTCCTTGATATCTCGGTCTTTGAAACTGAAAAGCGTGTATTTTATAAAACAATCAAACTAAACAATAACAGCCCCCTGCCCTTTACCCCGGACGACTGCACTTTTGAGTGCTCAGCCGGCTTTATAGAAATAGTGATTAAGGATCCTGCAAATATGATATACCAGGTAAAGGTGGATACCAGGAACCTTGAGGGGAATGAATATTTGGAAAGAATTGATATAAAGAGCAGCATCCTAAACGGCAGTCAGACCATTTGGGTTAAGGTAAATATACTGCCTGATGATGAGAGCGATACCGTCATTTGCAGCTGCACTGACAGGAACTTTTGGAAAACCGGCTATACCCTTGTCGGCCATAAATTCAGACACTGGCATACATCCAGAGGATACAGCGGCATCTACTTAACCAATGGACCCGACAAGGATAAAGAGGTTAAGGCAGTGTTCCAGCCGGTATTAAAGGCAGGCAGGTACAAGGTAGGTTTTACAAAGCACGATAAACTGGACAGACATTCCATAATAAGAATAAGAGTAACCTCTAAAGACGGAGTCAGGGAAATAGACTATATTCCCAAAGAAGACCTGGAAATCGGGGAGTTTGCCTTTGACTCAGGAAACGACGGCAGGGTTGAGATCTTAACCGGTGAGTGCACAGGCCCTGCAATAATAGATGCAGTGTATTTTAAGAGGGTTTGAAGCAGCCTTAATAGGCCCCTGCTCTTTTTACCGTTTCAACGACGGCTCTGAAGTTTTCCAGGCTGACGGAATTGGGAATGGAGTGATCGGAAGCAAAGATATATCCGCCCTTTTCCTTCAGCATGGGAACTGTCCGCTCAATCTCAGCAATAAGCTTGTCCTTATCGTCCCATAAAACCGCATTTATGGCACCGTGAAGCACCAACCGGCCACCGTATTTTTCCTTAATGTAAAAGGGATCCATTCCGGCCTTTATTTCAATGGGGTTTAGTGCGTCAATCCCGGTATCCATAATGTCAGGCAGAAGCCGCATGATATTGCCGCAGGAATGCAGACGGGCATAGATCCCCTTATTATGGGCCCATTCAACTGCCTTCTTATGGAAGGGCTTAATCAGCCGGCGGTATATGTCATTGGAGAAAAACGGAGACCCTTTATAGCCCATATCGTCAGGCCAGTATATTTCGTGAAAACGGTATCCTGCCTCCCAAATCATATCGAAGTGGGCCATGCAGGATTCAAGGTAGGTGTTAATCATATCCATCACCCAGTCCGGCTCCTCAAGCAGAGCGATTAACAAGGTTTCGGTGCCAACCATCCAGGAATGGGTGACATCAAAGCCGAACCAGAAACCTGCCGATATCCATTGTCCCTCGCTTACCCATTTGGGGTAATTCTTCTTAAGATAATCCCAGTTAATACGGCTTTTGTCTGTTGTCATGCGTTTCTTGGCCTTTTCCCATTCATCGGGGCTGGTTACCTTGTAATCAATAAATTCAGGAGTGGAGTCCTCTTCCTTGAAGTTTTTCAGAGTCACTCCCCACGGGGTGGTGCGGATAATGTACCGATCGGTTTCCTCAATTATCTTTTCTTCAAACTGCGGGGAAATATCAACACTTATGGCTGCGGTCTTGTCAATATCGAAATAATCACGATAATCCACATCAGCCGGCATCCCTTCTTTTATCCAGCGCCGTATGGTTCCGCTCCACGGATAATCCATGAAGGGGATCCGGTCGGCCTCCTTATGCTGATACATTCGCTCAAATCGCTCTTTTGTGGTCATCCTGCTCATCATATACACACCCTTCCTGTGATTTTCCACCCTTATTATACCACTTAAGGAGTACTGCGGAAATTTTATTGATCTCACTTAGCTAACGACAATAAATAACATTTATTGTCTTTGTTTTTTTATATTCCGTCCACCGTTCTACAAGTTTCTGAATGGACATAGGCTATAATATAGGCAATGCATTATGGTCAAGTATCTTAAAGGAGACAGGTTGGGGTTTTGGGTGAAGTACCAATTGTTTCTTGATGTCATCTGGCTGGATAACCTTATTGTGAATTTCATAGTGCTGTATATAACCTGGAAGCTGTCAGGAAACACCGGTTCCTTGCTGCGCTTATGGTGCTCTGCCGGCATCGGCGCCTTCTATGCGGTGCTGCTCATAATGCCCGGTTTTTCCTTCCTTTCCTGGCTGCCGTTTAAGATACTCCTATCCCTTATAATGCTGCTTGCCGGTTTTCGCCTTGGCTGGAAAGAAGAAGGCTTTTCCGAAGCCGGGCTTAAGTTTTTGAAGATACTGGGGTATTTCTACGGCACCACCTTTGTACTCGGCGGCACATCCTTCGGCCTTTATTATTTCCTCGGCATAGGCATTCAGGTAACAAACGGCGTGTTTCTGATAAAGGATTTTCCGGTAAAAATAATCTTCATATCCATAGTGCTTTTGATTCTCCTCTACCGCTGGCTCTGGCCCCTATTGCAGCTTCAAATCAACCATAATAAGCTGGTTTATCCGGTGGAGGTCCGCTTTGGAGATGATGTTCTGGTGGTGGATGCCTTTCTGGATACCGGCAATGCCTTAACCGATCCTGCTACCGGCCGGCCTGTAATCGTGGTTGAGTTTGCGTCCATAAAGCCCATCCTGCCAGATGATATACAAGGCATTTACATATCCGGCAAAGAGCAGCAGGTTGACTATATTATAAAAATCATGGCTGAGTCTGAGTGGATCAGCCGCTTCCATATAGTACCTTACAATACGCTAAGTTCAGGTTCAGTTGGTTCTTCCGAAGACTTCCTTCTGGCATTCCGCCCTGATCAGGTTCGGATCAAAAATGGTGCAGCCTGGAAAGAAGCCAGGCAATCTTTGGTCGGAATCCGCAACCGCCGGCTTTCCTCCGCCGGCGAATACCATGCCCTTATCCAGCCTCACATTATTCAATAACCTTATTCTTAACTGGGGGTATAGTACATGTCAATCTTTCATAAACTGAAGATGCACTATAGGGTACTCAGAATCAAAATTTTAACCAGGCTGAAAATCTGGAGGGCAAAATTTCTTTATTACATAAGCGGAAGCGAAGCCCTCCCGCCGCCCCTTACAAATGAAGAAGAGCTTCAGCTTATTACCAGGCTGGATGAAGGAGACCTTACCGTTAAGAGCACCTTAATTGAGCGGAACCTTCGCCTGGTGGTCTACATAGCAAGAAAATTTGAAAACACCGGCATCGGGGTTGAGGATCTCATCTCAATAGGCACCATAGGCCTTATAAAGGCGGTAAATACCTTTGATCCGTCGAAAAAAATCAAGCTTGCCACTTATGCATCCAGATGCATTGAAAATGAAATCCTCATGTATCTCCGCCGGAATGGAAAAATAAAAGCGGAAGTTTCCTTCGATGAGCCGCTGAACATCGACTGGGACGGCAATGAGCTGCTGCTTTCCGATATACTCGGCACGGAAAATGATCTGGTGACAAAATATATTGAAGATGAGGTGGACAGGGAGCTTCTGCATCTGGCCATGCAGCATCTGACCCAGCGGGAAAGGCGGAGAATCGAGCTGAGATTCGGGCTGAAAGGCGGCTCTGAAAAAACCCAGAAAGAAGTTGCGGACCTGCTTGGAATCTCCCAGTCCTATATTTCCCGTCTTGAAAAACGCATAATCAAACGTTTAAAAAAGGAAATCAGCCGAATGGTTTAACGAATAAAACCCTCCTTCCGGGGCAATACTTTTTATAAAAGCTAAACTTAGGAATTGCATGATGAGGGATGGAGGGATTTCCCGTGCATACCAATAAAGTTGAGATTTGCGGCGTCAATACATCACAGCTTCCTGTTCTCACCAATGAAGAGATGCAGGAGCTTTTTAAGCGGATGCATGCCGGAGACGAAAGCGCAAGGGAAGAGTTTATTCAAGGAAACCTGCGCCTTGTGTTAAGCGATATAAAAAGATTTGCCAACAGGGGAGAGAACATGGACGATCTTTTCCAGGTGGGGTGCATTGGGCTGATTAAAGCCATTGACAATTTTGACACCTCCCATAATGTACGCTTCTCCACCTATGCGGTGCCCATGATCATAGGAGAAATCCGCAGATACCTTCGGGATAATAATTC
>JAAZHD010000200.1 GCA_012510895.1 Clostridiales bacterium | reverse complement strand
GATAGTTGATGATTTATATGTCAATGCTGTGGTTATTGACGACAACACGAAAGAAATTGCCATAGTATCAGCAGATATCCACAGCATACCTAATGCTGTATATAAAGATATGGCAGCAAGAATAAAAAAAGAAGCAGCAATAGATGAAGATAACATTCTTATTGCTGCTACACATACTCATTGCAGTCCTTGCCTTGACGGTGGACCTTTAAATACTCATGTGGTATGGGATGATTATGTTGAACAGTTTAAGAAAAGTGTTGTAACTGCTGTCTGTATGGCAAAGAAATCTAAGCAAACAGTGAGGATCGGTGCAGGCAAAGGAAATAATCCTGATCATGTATTTAACAGAAGGCTTAAGAAACCGGATGGTTCAATTGCAATGAATTGGCTGAAATCTGAATTTCTGGCTGATTGCATAGATGACGGGGTAGTTGACCCGGAACTCTTAGTCATTAAAATAGCAGATGCCGAAGGCAACCCTAAAGCCTTTATAGTAAACTATTCACTTCATAACAATGCATGCGGCGGCCCGATAATTTCATCGGATTTATCAGGGCATATGTGTAGGGTGCTTAAAAAGGTTTACGGTGAGGATGTTTGTGTTCTGTTTATTCCAGGGGCAATAGGAAATATAAATTGGATTAATTATAAAGAAGACAGAAGGAAAATTCCTAACCTGTATAAACTGATAGGAACAGGAATAGCAGGAACAGTTCTGGAGATTGATTCAGTTATGAAGTACCAGGAAGTGTTGAATATAGATGTTTTACATAAGAAACTGCAGATACCTGACAGACCGTACTGTGAGTATGATACACATGTAGATACGACTTTCGGTGAGGCAAACAGCGACAACCATTTCTTTAAAGTGTTCAGACGAGGCAAGGAGATCTTAGGTCACAGCCTGCCTATGAATGATGTAGATATTCAAACTATAAAATTAGGCGATGAGATAGCTATAGTTGCTAGTCCTACTCAGATGTTTGTGGAATTTGGCCTGGAAATAAAAGCTTGCTCACCATTTAAATATACCCTTTTCGCAGGCATGAGCAATGGGAATATGGGATATGTACCTACTGAACAAGCATTTAAGGAGGGTGGTTATGAGGTAAGAAAACTTCCGATAAACAGTCATCTGGACATCAGCGCCGGAAAAAGGATTGTGGACGCAAGTATAGAGCTGCTGAATGAAATCAGACGGGATAACTAGAGTAAAAACACAACATACAATTATTATGGAGGGATAGTTTATGAACGAAAAGTTACAGGCGGGTTTGTATAAATTCAATATTACACCGTCAGTGAACGGGCCTATCGTAGGCGGTTTTACTGTACCGACAGCTCAGGATATAATAGATGAATTTTATGCAAATGCACTTGTCATTGATGACGGGAGCACAGAAGTTGCAGTGGTATCAGTTGATATTATAGGCATTCCTTATAAAGTTTATAAGGACATAGCAGACAAAATAGAAAGCACCTGTGACATACCGGCTGAAAATGTTATAATAAGTGCAACGCACAACCATACCAGCGTCAGGCTAAAAGAAGACGGCAATGACGTGTATACGGAATATTTAATAGAAGCAGTAGTTTCAGCAGTATATCTGGCTAAAAAGAGAAAACAGCCTGTAAGAATTGGTGTGGGAAGAAGTGAAAACAGAAACTATGTATTCAACAGAAGGCTTAAAAAACCAGATGGCTCTATAGTAATGAACTGGATTGACAGAGACTATTTGCAGGATTGCATAGATGACGGCGCTGTTGATCCGGAGCTTATCGTTGTTAAAATAGAAAATGAAGATAAACAACCAATTGGGTTTATTGTTAATTATGCAAATCACAATAATTCGGTAGGCAATTTAAGAAGGAGTGCCGATATCTCAGGTTATATCGGGGAACTGCTTAGGAGAATATATGGAGAAGATGTCGTTACCGTATTTCTACTAGGCGCCTGTGGAAATACAAACTGGGTTAACTATAGGGATTATACTCAGAAAAATGATCCAAAACTTTATCAAAGAATTGCAACCGGCATTACCGGTACCGCCTTAGAGATAATTGCAGAAATGGACTATCCAGAAATCGACAGGATTGAAATTAACAGCAGGTTACTTAAGATAGCTGAAAGGGCTTACAATGACTATGATGATAAAATTGACAACACATTTGGCGAAATAAAAGATGGCGATATTCCTGCTGGTTTTAAGTTTTTTAAGGAGGCAAAGGAGAAAAACAAAGATAAACCCCTGGGATTATATGATGTTGATATTCATGTGCTTAAGCTTGGCAAAGATATAGTTATAGCTTCTAATCCATGTGAATTATTTACAGAATTCGGCCTTGAAATAAAATCCCAATCACCATTTAAATATACAATGGTTACGGAGCTTACTAATGGAACTATAGGATATGTTCCAACACTTAAAGCATATGAAGAAGGTGGTTATGAGGTCAGAAAACCGGCAAACAGGGTGGAGAAAAATGCAGGAGAGAAAATTGTTAAAAACACTGTGGAACTTTTAAAAGAGCTTTATTAATGTCTTCCTGAATAAAGAATAGAAAGCAGGTGGAAAAATTATGGGCAAAAAAAAGATAAGGTTAGGAGTTATTGGCGCAGGCTCATTCTCAAACTCGCATCTATTAGGCATAAAATATGCAGGCAATGCTGAAGCAGTAGCAATATGTGATATAATGGAGGAAAAAGCCAGGAAACAAGCGGAAAAGTTTGGTATTTCTGATTATTATACTGACTATAAAGAACTGTTGAAACGGGATGACATAGATGCGGTAACACTCCCTCTTCCTGATCAATTACATGCACAAGTTACTGTTGATGCCTTGCGCGCCGGGAAACATGTTCTCTGCGAGAAGCCCATGGCATTGAATTTAGATGATTGCAGACAAATGATAAAAGCAGCCAGAGAAACCGGGAAACAATTGATGATAGGTCAAATAGGAAGGTATACTCCAGGATTTCTGATGGCTAAGAAAATGGTTGATGACGGGGTAATAGGCGAGTTGTTTTTTGTAGAATCTGAGTATGCCCATGATTATTCAAAAATAGGCGGTGAAGGCGGCTGGAGAATTACACCGGAACGTCATCCGGTAATAGGCGGAGGCTGCCATGCGGTTGATTTATTGAGAATGATAGCTGGGGATCCTACAGAGGTGTTTGCTTATGCAAATGGCAAAGTTCTTACTGATTGGCCTGTTAATGACTGTACTATAGCAGTCATGAAATTTCCCAATAATGTCACAGGCAAAGTTTTGACATCAATAGGATGTAAAAGAAAATATACGATGCGCACTGTGATTTACGGTTCAAAGGGCACTATTATTGTTGATAATACAACTCCTACTTTAACATTATTCAAAGAAGAATTTACTCAAATGGATGAGTTTAAAAATCTGCATCAGCAAGCAGTTGAACTGAAGATTCCAGTTGCTATTAATAATCACAACTTTGAGGCTGAAGTAAGAGATTTTTGTGAATGTATTCTGGAAGGCAAACCCGTATTGACAGATGGAGTTGAAGGAGCTTCGACGGTGGCAGTATGCCTGGCTATTGTAGAATCTGAACAAAAAGAAGAAAAGATAAAATTGGAATACAATTTTTAATAAAGAGTTTTAGTCTGATGTAAGCGTATGTTAAAGATTTTATTACATAGTTTTATAGTGCTTTTAAATAAAGGGGATAAATGTCCCCTTTTTTGAGTTGATTTGTTTTCATTTGACAGCTGTCTTTAAGGGGGATTAGCATGGCTCACTACAAAAGGTATTTTTTGTATGAAGAAATATCCATTAATAGTATAATTACATTTTATTATTTGGAGCTGGCTAAGAATTATAACATAATGGGCGAAAAACATGATTTCTGGGAGTTTGTGTATGTAGATAAAGGCAGTCTTGAAGTTTACACAGACAGTTATCAAATCAAGTTAAATCAGGGGGAAATTATATTTTACAAGCCCAACGAATTTCATGCAGGACGGGCAGACCAAAATAATGCTCCGAATTTATTTATTGTATCTTTTGACTGTAATTCACCAATCATGAAATTTTTTAATAATAAAACTTTTCGGATTGATAAAGATGAACAGATTGTTTTGTCAAAGCTGATGAAAGAAGGAAGCTGGGCTTTTGATCCGCCGGCTGGCTCACTGCAAATGAGTTATCCGAAAAAAGATTATAAAGCTCCATTTGCAAGTGAACAAATGTTTAAAAATTATTTGGAAATACTGCTCATATCGTTTATTAGAAAAGGTGAAAAAATTAGGAATTACAACAGCTTAAGCCGCATAAATGAAGAAAACAAAAATATAGAATTAACTTCAAAAGTTATAGAATACATGAAAGATAATATATCCAGCAATATGACAGTAGAACAAATATGTTCGATTTTTGGAATCAGCAGAGCAGCTCTCATGCATACTTTTAAGGGAATTACCGGCCTTGGGGTGAAAGAGTACTTTAATAAGTTGAAAATAGAACAGGCAAAGAGGCTGATCAGGGAAGAAAACCTTAATTTCACAGAGATTGCGGAAAGATTAGCTTACAGCGGCTTGCATTATTTCTCCAGAAGATTTAAAAAGGAGACGGGAATGTCTCCTTCTGAATATTCACGTTCAGTAAAAGCCAGGTGTTAGATATTTCTCCAATCATCATCCAGACCTAAACCGCTTAAGTCAGCTATTGTGTTTTGTTGTTCAGCCTCATAAAGGCGCCAGATAACACGTAAGCCTTGTAGACTTGAAGGACCGTCCGTTAATGGTTTAGTCTTGTTTTTAATACAATCCAGGAAGTGGCGGATTTCATACTGAGTTTTTTTGGAACTGTCATCTTCAACCATGAGGACTTTAGTTTTTGATTCAGTATCCATATTTGCCTGTTCCGGTCTCATCTGGCTGTGCAAATAAAGCTTTCCTTCCGCCTTGTTATATTCCAGCATTCCCTCGGTACAGTGAATATGGAAACTATAACCCAGACGAGTGCCTCTTGCACCCCAGGTGCCGAAATGGTAACCCAAGGCACCATTCTCAAATTCTATTACTGCATTACTTGTACCTTCCTTCTCCATCCATGGAGTTCCAAAATTAGTTCCTACATGGACACCACGAACCGGTTTACCTAAAAACCAAAGCAATAGGTCTACATAATGACAGCCATGACTGAAGAATTGTCCTCCTCCAAGTCTCTTGGCAGACAAAGCCCAATGACCTTCATGATATTTTGTTAATTGTTCTGTCCATATAGACATCTGAAATGCTTCTCCATAGGTCTTGGAATCAACCAATTCTTTCATCTTCATGATAATGGGCCAATAGCGTACCGGATATGCGGTCATCAGTACTAATTCCTTCTGTTCAGCTGTTTCTATAAGCTTAATGCATTCTTCTTCTGTATTGCACATAGGTTTTTCCATTAATACATGTTTACCTGCATTTAAGAAAAACATTCCACACTCAAAATGAAGATCATGGGGAAGAGCAATAAGTACTGCATCTACATAATCTGCCATATCCCTGTAATCGGTAAATGAATGCTCAGCACCTACATTTTTGGCAGCTTTTTCAGCCATCTCAGG
>JAAZHD010000199.1 GCA_012510895.1 Clostridiales bacterium | reverse complement strand
TGCAACACCTGGCAGAAGCCGAGGAAGGAAAAAATAAAATATTTGACCAATATTTCCCTGAACCGTCAAAGGATCGAAACGACTTCGCAGACCTTTATGAAACTTACATCCGGCAGATTGACCACCTTGTTAAGAATGCCGAAAAGTCCAATGGTTTTGGTTATGAGGTTCCCTTCATAGTTATTGGTAGCAAGGTTGAACTGGAGGACCTGTCTAACAATGAAGTTGTAAGCTACCATATAGTGAGCCCTTTTCAGGTTAAAATAGACCGCGGTGATGTCTCCTGCCTGTCGCCAATGGGAAGGTCGCTTCTTTTAAAAAAACCGGGTGATGAAATCGAGGTAAAGGCTCCCGGCGGGCTGTTTCGCTATAGGGTATTGTCCGTCCAATTAAGCGGTAGTACTCAATAAACCTTTCAATGGGCTCCGGAAATAATGCAGTTACCCATATGCCCAAAATTCGGCGGATATTTTTTCGCTTTTTATATGTATGAATGGAATACCATTGATGCCCTGCATATTTATTAGCTGCCCGGGGCATTTTTTTTGCCCAAAATATCCTAAACAAATTGTGCTGCCTGGAGGTACCGCACTTCTTGTCCTTCCGTCACCGTATAAATTTGCACACCCCGAAGGTCCATTCCCCCTGCAAATCAGTTTCGTAAGTTGGCGCAATATTTGCAAGTATAATAGATAAAACTTGCAGGAAAACCGCAAGAGGGGGTGCAGTTTGCATGTAGCCCTAGGGCAATAACCTGCATGGAATTTATTATTCCAACAATAAAAGGAGGAGATGGAATGGTAAAACCGCAGGAGGTTCTTTCAACGTTAAGAAAACATATATTGGTGGACGGTTTCCCGATAGTCATAGACATGGAAAAATCCTTAGGCAGCCGAATCATTGATGCCCAGGACGGTTCCGAGTGGCTTGACTTCTACACTTTTTTCGCCTCCAGCCCGCTGGGCATAAATCATCCCAAGCTTGCCAACGATGAGTTCAAGGATAGAATCTTCAGGGCAGCAATTAATAAGGTGGCCAACTCGGATATCTACACCGTTGAGATGGCGGACTTTGTCAAGACCTTTATGGAAACAGCCGCTCCCGAGGGTTTCAATCACCTGTTTATAATCGATTACGGTACGCTGGCCATAGAAAACGCATTGAAGGTGGCAATGGACTGGAAGGTCAGGAAGAACATAGCCAAGGGCTATACCGAGAGCGCTGAAAAGGGTACAAAGGTTATCCACTTCAAAGATGCCTTCCATGGACGCAGCGGGTACACCCTCACCCTCACCAACACCGCCGACCCGAGAAAATACAAGTACTTTACCAAGTTCCCCGACTGGCCGAGAATCACCAACCCAAAGATTATATGGCCGCTGGAAGACCACCTTGAGGAAGTGGAAAAGGCGGAAAAGGAAGCGATAGGCCAGATTAAGGAGGCAATCAAAGACGGCGCCGACGACTTTTGTGCAATCATTATAGAAACAATACAGGGTGAAGGCGGAGACAACCATTTCAGAACCGAGTTCTTCCAACAGCTTAGGACCATATGCGACGAAAATGATATAATGCTTATTTTCGACGAGGTACAGTGCGGCATGGGCATAACCGGCAAAATGTGGGCGTGGCAGCATCACGGGGTTAAGCCGGATATTTTTGCCTTCGGTAAAAAGGCCCAGGTATGCGGCATATTGGCGGGAGGCCGTGTAGACGAGGTAGAAAACAACTGCTTCGTGGAAAGCAGCCGAATCAACTCCACCTGGGGTGGAAACATATGCGACATGGTACGCTCCACCAGGATACTGGAGATAATGCAGGAGGATAATATACTGGACTACGTGAATGAAATAGCGCCGGTACTCCACAAGCACCTGCACGCGCTGCAAGCTGAATTCCCCGAGCTTATTAGCAATGTAAGGTATAAAGGGCTGATGGCGGCCTTTACTCTTCCCACTCCCGAGCTGAGGGATAAGTTTAACAGTCTATGCTTTGAAGAAAAGCTGCTTTTACTGCCCTCCGGAACCAACAGCATAAGGTTCAGGCCAATACTAAATGTCGCCAGGAAGGACCTTGACGAAGGATACGAAAAAATGAGGGCTGCATTAAAGAAAATGATGGCATAAGGGACCTTGCCATCTAAGCATAGCTCCAATCCTATAACCAAAAACAGGGCGCCTGCTGCCGATTATCCGGCAGCAGGCGCCTTTATCTCTTTTTTCATGATTGAATTATTATACATCCATAATGAAACGGCTCCTTAAGCTTACTTGGAAGCCCTGTCGGCTATACTGCTGGCACAATATGATTCCGGCTTTATCTTGCAGTCGAAGCCGCAGGCCCTTACCCATCCTACTATCTCGGAGATGTACCGGGATGTTGGGC
>JAAZHD010000198.1 GCA_012510895.1 Clostridiales bacterium | reverse complement strand
TGATATGATGCTCAACAGGACACCTGAGGCTGTTATTAATGATCGATTCTTGGAGGTGGACAGCCCCCTGCCGTATAAGAAACATATGCTCTTTTTCTTTTCGAAACGAGGCCAGGGCTCCCGGAAGTGACCAGACGATAAATGCTGATAATATGAAGGAGACAACCTATCCGATGAATTGGTATGCTTTGTTTGTTAAGACAGGGGAAGAAGAGTTAACGAGAAAATATCTCGAAACCATTCTTCCTCATGCTGATATGAAAATTTTAATACCAAAAAGGAAGCTGAAAGAACGTCGCAGGGGACAAATTGTCGAATGCATACGGACTCTGCTTCCCGGCTATGTGCTTATAAAGGCCGATATGGATAACGATTTATATTACCAGCTTAAAAGTATCCCCGGTCTTCTCCGCATATTAAAAGATGAGAAGGAACCCGTTCCTATTCCGGAACATGAAATCGCTGTTATACTGGCTTTGACCACAAACAGCGATGTTATTGAATTTTCCGAGATTTATAAAAAGGGTGATCGGATAAAAGTATGTAAAGGACCAATGGTGGGATTGTAAGGCATTATTGATTCCTATGACCACCGCAAAAAACGACTGAAGATCCGGCTGGAAATTTTGGGACAGGTTAAAAAGGTGGATATAGGAGCTGAGCTGGTGCATAAATCATAAGCTTGGGCCGGTTTGGACTATACCTTAGCTTTTGCTGATTTCCGCCTTTTTATTCCTTTTTTTCTTTTTAGGTAATTATCTTCGGTATAATCACTATAGTAATTATTGTAATAATAGCTGTAATAGCCCGGATAGTTAGACGGCATATTATTAATTACGGTACCTATTATGTTTGCTCCTACCTTTACCAATGCTTCTTTAGCCATGCTTGCATCCTTGATGGATGTTCTTCCGTGATCGATTACCAGTATCACCCCATTTACATAACGGGACAGCACAGCAGCATCAGTAACGGGTAAAATAGGAGGAGCATCAATAAGAACAACTTGATATTCATTAAGTGTGTCTGCAATAAGGTTTTCCATCTTATGAGAGCCCAGAAGTTCCGGCGGATTGGGCGGAACCGGTCCGCTTGTAAGGATTTCAAGATTTGGTATTCCCGGTTTTTGAACAATGCTTCGAAAATCAAGATTTTCTGCCAAAATGTTGGTAATGCCTTTTTCGTTCACAATCCCGAATGCACGATGGAGCGAAGGTTTTCTTAAATCACAGTCCATCAGAAGCACCCGTTGGCCGTTTTACGCAATGGAAATCGCCAGATTGCTTGTGGTTGTGCTCTTTCCTTCAGCCATTTTTGCACTGGTAGTCAGAATCACTCTCAATTCCTGATTAAGACCTGAAAATTGCAAATTGGTTCTTAAGGTTTTATATGCTTCTACTACAGGCCTTTTCATATTAGGGCTAATGATCAGATCATTGACATCAAGCATTTTCAGACCCCCTGTGTAATTTTAAAATACACATACTATAGGAAGTTTATATATAAAAACTACCTTTGTACATAGATGGCGGTCTGACGATCATGGCATGTATACAATGTATACATGCTTTAGACTCACGACTTTGCGCTCTGCACTTTCGCACAGGATGCCTTTTTCATCATTATGTATTCATTTTTTAATATTAACATATATTAAATGATTTCACAAGCAGTTCTCAAACTAAACACAATATTATTATGTTTCGCAAAATTACAAATTCCGGGTTGGCATAAAAAAACTCCATTCAATTAGTGGCTTAATTGAAATGGAGCTTAAATGGAGCTTTTGTCCTATTTATTCATATTATCTTTCCGTGGATTTTTACCTTATCATGCATTCCTTACAGTTTCAAATTCCTGCAGTATATCAGCTGACGGTTCGTCAGACAGCAGAGACACTATAACTATGGCTATACAGGAAAACACAAATGCAGGCAGGAGCTCGTATATGTCCCAAATTCCCCCACGAGGCCTTACCAGCAGCTTCCATGCGAATACCATGGTCCCGCCGGTCAGCATCCCTGCAATAGCGCCTTCCCTGGTAACACGCTTCCAGAACAGGGAGAAGAGCATAATAGGTCCGAAGGTAGCTCCGAAGCCGGCCCATGCGAAGGATACAACTTTAAAAATAATGCTGTTTTCATCAATGGCTATAATCATGGCAATAACTGCAATTATGATTAGTGTAAGCCTGGTCATGAAGAGAACCTGTTTGTCGCTTGCATCTTTTTTAAGGATTCCGTGATAGATGCTCTTGGAAAAGGCTGAAGCAGCTATCAGCAGGTAAGAGTCTGAGGAGCTGATAGTTGCAGCCAGAATACCGGCCATAACAAACCCTGCAAATACAGGTATAAAGAAATCCAGGGACATAAGAATAAAAATATTTTCTGCTTCACTTTGGGTCAGCAGTGCAGTCGGGAAAACCAATCTGCCTATAATACCAATTGAATCTGCAGCAATAAGTGAAATCAAGCACCAGACAGTTGCAACCCTCCGTGACAGCTTCAGTTCGTCCGGGTTTTTTATTGCCCTAAATTTAAGCAGGACATGTGGCATCCCAAAATAGCCCAGCCCCCAGGAAAGCGTGGAAATTATGGTTAAAAATCCGTATTTGCCTGCTTCTCCAAATACAGGTCTTCCTGCTTCCACCTTTTGAACGCCGTCGGCCGCTATCGGTGGTGCGATTCCGAAAGACTCCAGAAATCCGGGGATTTCCTTTGCATTGCTTATAACCTTTGAAATTCCTCCTGCAGTGGAAATACCTACGGACAGTACAACAACCAGAGAAATTATCATAACGATTCCCTGCATAAAGTCAGAGGCGCTTTCTGCAAGGAACCCTCCAACAAAGGTATACAGGACAACGAATAAGGCTCCGGCAATCATCATGTACAGATATTTGGCTG
>JAAZHD010000027.1 GCA_012510895.1 Clostridiales bacterium | reverse complement strand
TTTCCTGAGGAAGTCCATGCGCAGATAAACTGTATCCGATGCAGCCTGAGCGGTATCATAAATATAGGGAGCAAAATAAATAGAACCGTCAATTTGTGTGATTGAGTCATATACGTCCGGATATTCAATGAGCCAGTGTTTTAAGTTAGGCATATATTTATCAATGCCTTCAGAAATTTCTACGATATAATCTCCTATGATACCGTATTCATAAACAGTGCTGTTGGAGACGGCACCCATTACGATATCCGGAAGGTCTCCACCGGCAAGCGTAAGACTGGGCTTTGTATCCCAGTCGCTGGCAGGCACCGGTTCCCAAACTACCCCTATATTTGAAGCTTCCTCCAGCTTCTGGAAGTAAATCATGTCTTCCATAGGGCCGTTTGTCGGGTTCTGAGGATGCATCACTGTAAAAGTGATCTTCTCATTAACAATTGGATAACCTGTTTCGTTAAAATTATTTGACACAGGCTCCTCGGTGGTCTTTACAGGGTCGTTTGTGGCTTTGCCCCCTGTGTCGCCATTGTCAGCCGGATCTTCTGTGCCCGCGCATCCGCCCATAATGGAAACGGACAGCACCAGGGCCAGCAGAATAGCCAGTATTCTCTTTTTCACCTTTTATTCTCCTTTCTGGATTATGTATATTTGCTAACGACATAATGTCGTAATTGCCGTAACTAAAGCCGCCTTAACCTTTAAGGGAACCCAGCATAACTCCCTTGTCAAAATACTTTTGTAAAAAGGGGTACACGATTAATACCGGCAGGGAAGATACCACTATTACGGAATACTTGATAAGGTTGGCCATTTTCATCTGCATGGCCTGCATATCTTCCGCCATACCGTCCAATTCCAGCAGTGAACTGGCAATCTGCTGTTCAACAAGGATCTCACGAAGTACCAGCTGCAGTGGAATCTTTGTCCGGTCAGTCAGATAAATCAAGGCGTTAAAATATGAGTTCCAGTGTCCTACCCCATAATAGAGAACCATAACTCCCATAAGTGCTTTGGACAAGGGGAGCACAATGGTAAGAAAAGTTCTGGTGGTGGAGCAGCCGTCTATCATTGCCGCCTCCTCCAAATCAGGCGGAATGCTTGCAAAAAAGGTACGACAGATAATCAGATTATATGTACTGACAAGTCCGGACACTATCAGCACCGCATATGTATTAAGCAGTTCCAGAACCCTTATCAGCAGATATGTGGGTATCATTCCGCCGCTGAAATACATGGTAAATGCCATAAAGAACATAATAGCATTACGTCCTATCAGTCTTTTTTGCTTAACGCGTAGGCTGCCGGCAGGGTGACTGCAAGATTAGCCAGGGTGCCGACCACAGTATAGAAAATGGTGTTCCGATAGCCTACCATGATGTCTTTGCTTTGAAATACCTTTTTATAGCCTTCTATATTCAGACCTTTCGGAATGATGAATACCTTCCCTGTGCTGACCAGATCGGGATCACTGACTGAAGCGGATCCGATGTGGATTAGGGGAACCAGAACTGCTATCAGAACCAGAGTCAGAATGATGAGATTGATTACATTAAAAATTTTGTCGCCAAAGCTTTCTTTTATAACAAACATAAGTGCCTCCCAGTATTTCCTCAGAATAAGCTGATCTCGCCCAATTTACGGGATATCGCATTAACAGTTACCAGAATTATGAAATTTACCACATTATTCAGCAGACCTACTGCTGTTGAGAAACTATAGTCCGCGTTAATAAGACCACGGCGGTAAATATAAGTGGAAATAACATCTGATGTAGTGGAGTTTAAATCATTCTGCATCAGAAATACCTTCTCAAACCCTACATTCATAATTGAGCCGGTGTTAAGTATAAGCAGGATGACCATGGTCGGTACAATTGACTTCACATTAATGTGCCATACACGCTGAATCCTGGATGCTCCGTCTATAACTGCCGCTTCATGTATAGTCGGGTCCACCGAAGACAAGGCGGCCAGGTATATGATTGAGTTCCAGCCGGCATTCTGCCAGATGCCCGACCAGACGTATATATGCCTGAATGCACTCGGACTTACCAAATAGTTTTGTTTCTCAAAACCCAGTGCTTGCAGCCCCAGACTTATAAATCCGTAGCTGGGTGAAAATGAAATATTAATAATTCCCACAAGAACAACCATGGAAATAAAGTGAGGAGCATAGGTTACCGTTTGTACAAACTTCTTATACTTTGCATTCTTAACTTCATTCAGCATAAGGGCCAGTAAAATTGGAACAGGAAAACCGGCCAGCAGAGAATAAACTGATAATGCCAAAGTATTTTTTATTAAAGTCCAAAACAAATATGAGTTGTAGAAATTTTTGAAATGCCGGAAACCAACCCATTTACTGCCACAGATGACCAGGGCACCGTTAAAGTTTTTAAAAGCAATCTGCAGGCCGTACAAGGGACCATACATAAAAATTATGTACCAAACAACTGCAGGCAGTAAAAACAGGTATAATTCATAATCTTTTATTATGCGTTTAAATTTGCTCCCGGAATTCTTCTGGATTTTTTGGCTGAACCTCAGTAATCAATTGAACACACACTTCCCCTATATTCAGAATACGTATTTTTCTATCCTGTTTCGAATGCAGTCTGCGATTATCACTGATTGCAGACCGGTTTTCACATCACCGATTTCGGGACTGTTTCTTTTCACCAGATCAAAAAACTCTGCATTTTCATTGTAAAAACCACCGGTGATATAGAATTCTTCATTAATATCACCTTCTTTATCCAGCAATACCCTGCCCTTTCGCATATGGGTCAGCCGGCCGGGTGCGTCTGTACCCACAGGAGTATTTAATAGGAAGGTGCTGTTGCTGCAGTTGATAATGCTCCTTTCAATCAGGGCTCCGCCGTCAACAACAAACTCCAGCCTGACCAAAGTTCCAGACTTCATTTTTCCGTCCAGGTATATATTGGCTACCGTTTCTCCGTGCTGCGGCAGATGCTGATACCTGATGCTGACCGATTCATAATCTGAATCCAGTAAAAACCTTACCGTATCTATTGCATGAATGGCAGTAGTGGAAAAATCCTCATCGTATCTGCCGCTGCGCAGCATATTGTAATATACATTGTATACAGGCTGTTTTTCTTCTTTGAGAAGGGACTTAAGCTCCTTGACCAGAGGCTGATAGCGACGGTTAAAGGCTGCCCTTGCAGGAACTCCTGTTTCCTCTGATACACAGATAATCTCTTCACATTCTGATGGATTGATGCCTGGAGGTTTTTCCATAAGCACAGGAAAACCCTTTCTCATGATATCCACGGCCAGATCTTTAGTATGTATCACGTTGGTAATCAGGCATACAGCATGAGGTTTTTCCTTTTCAAGCATTTCATCATAGCTGGTATATGCCTTCTTAAAACCAAATTTTTCTTTGTAAACCTCAGCTTTTTCCCGAACCAGGTCACAGCAGGCTGAAAGCTCTGTGTCCGGATAGGTGCTTGCGTATTTTTTAAATGAGGGGCCATGAACAGAAGTGGACATGGCTCCGCAACCAATTACGCATATCCTGAATTTCATATTTCTGCCATCCCTTCCTCCCGGCTGAAGAAGAAAAAATTATTGAAAATTAAAGATTCCTAAACAGCAAAATATCAAAACTATATTCATTTTTAAATGCTTAATATTTGCATATTCGGTTTTAAGTAAAATAATCTACCATGTTAAAAGCTGATGAATTCGCGCTTTGCATAAATTTGACGAAAATTATTCCTGCAAATAAATACAATTTACCGGCCGGATATAAAATGATAAGCTACATTTAGCTTTCAATCCATGATAAAATAAATCAGCAACAAAATAACGAAGAAGGAAGGATGTAAATTGAAGAAAAAAGTGAACGTAGCTGTTATCGGTGCAGGCGGAATTGCAAATAATGTACATTTGCCCAGCCTGGCCCAGATTGAGGATGCCAATGTAGCGGCAATATGTGATCTTCACGAAGAAAAGGCAAAAAAAGCGGCCGAGAAATTTGGAATCCCATCTGTTTACACATCCATGTATGAGATGTTTGAAAAAGAAGAACTGGATGGGGTATTTGTACTTGTAGAACCTGACAGGCTCTACAGAGCGGCAAATGACTGCTTAAGTGCCGGGCTCCATGTAATAATGGAAAAACCCGCCGGTATCACCTCATATCAGGCCAATTCCCTTGTTCGTAAAGCAGAAGAAACCGGAAAGATGTGTGCTGTTGCAATGAACCGCAGACATGTCCCCCTGGTTCAATTTGTTTTTGAGAAAATGAAAGAACTTACTCCCATAACACAGGTAGACGGGGTTTTCTATAAAAACTCAAATATTGCCTCCTCCTGGCATTATGCAAGTGCTTTTGTCTGTGATATAGTTCATGCAACGGATCTGGTGCGCTATTTTGCCCAGTCAGAACCAGTGAAGGCTTCCACCATTGTAGGTAGATTCAACAGCCCAGTCGATAATGCCTGGTCCAGTATTATTCAGTTTGAAAACGGAGTTATCGGAACGCTGAGGGCCAACTACCAGTGCGGCGGCAGATTCCATAACTTCGCAATCCACGGACCCAAGGCAAGTGCCTTTATTAATCTCGGGTTCGGAGGCTCCCAGTGCGATGCCAGAATACTGCATTCCAGCGGTAAACCGATTTACTCCCTGGCGGCTGCCGGCGTAAGCGGCCCCAAGGAAGAATACATAGACGGTATTGAACTGGCCAATAACAAGAGCTTTTTTGCCTACTACGGGTATCTGCAGGAAGATATTGATTTTATAGAAGCCATAAAGAACAATCGAAAGCCCTTATGCAGCATTGAGGATGCGGCAAAAACCATGGAAATGGTGGAACTTTTGCTGGCCAGTGCTATTTAAGAGCTTTTTTCATTAACGGAAGGAGAAATTCGATGCTCATCGATATACATACTCATATATGGGGCCCTCCGGGGTCCCCGCCCTGCTCTTCTGAAACCATTGAATCCAGCAAGAAGGATTTGATAAAGGCGGGAGAAAAATATAAAATTGACAGAATATATGTGTCCGGCCTCTATTCCCATTATCCGGATGAAGAGGAAATAGCCGGGCTGAACTGGGAAGTTGCTAAGTTTATCAAGGAAGAACCCAAGCTTATCGGAGGCTTTTGTTATGTAAACCCAGCCCACTCAAACGCCATGGATGTTCTTAAGAAAGGTATAGAAGAACAGAATATGGAAGGCATGAAGCTTTGGGTGGCCACCTTCTGCGATGATGAAAGGGTATTCCCCCTGGTGGAACAATGCATTCTGTACAATATCCCTATTTTAATACACGCCTTCCACAAAGCCGTGGGACAATTGGAACACGAATCCCTGGCACCTAATGTTGCCAATCTGGCCAGGCGCTATCCGGAAGCAAAGCTTATTATTGCCCACCTGGGCGGGAATGCCTATTACGGCATAAAGCCCATCCGGAACTGTCCCAATGTCTGGGTAGATTTTTCCGGCTCCCTGTTCAGGCGGGACGATATAGATTATACAAAAAAGCTTATAGGCGCCGATCGAATTGTCTTTGGAACAGACATGCCCGGAGCATCTTTCTATAATAATCTGGGGCAGGTGGAAGACGGTGATCTGACAGAGGAAGAAAAAGAAAAGATATATTACAAAAATGCCCTGCGCTTATTGGACAGAAGGGAGAGAATCCTATGAAAGCTGTAGATCTCAATTGTTTGGTCGGACACTGGCCTTTCCGAAAGCTACACAAAAACACCCTGGAGGACATACAGAATGTTCACCGGGCAAACAACATCGACGGCGGATATGTTGCATCCCTTAACAGCATTTTTTATAACGATCCCTTTGAAGGGGATGAGGAGCTTCATGAAATATTAAAGGATGCAGACGGCTATCACCATGTACTGACAATTAATCCAAAGCTTCTGGAATTTGAGGAAGACATTAAAGAAGGAATTGAAAGGTTCGGAATAAAAGGCGTCCGGATATACCCCGGTTATCATGGGTATTCTCTGGACGATAAAGATCTGGCTGAGTTATGCCGGATTCTTAAGGAGAATGACCTTCCCCTCTTCCTTCCCCTTCGCATGGAGGACCCAAGGCTTAATTACATAATTACCCCCGGAACCATAGCTATGGATGAAGTAAAGGGCTTCCTAAAATCTTTTCCGGATAATAAAATAATTTTGCTTACCGCATTTGTCAGTGAGCTTAAACAGCTGGAGGATGAGATTAAAGATCATTCCTACGTAAAATTCGATACCTCAGGCCTTAAGGATACCCTCTTCTCCATCGAAAACCTGACAGCTGTGTTTCCTGCAGAGAAGATTGTATATGGATCACTTTACCCCCTGTATACCTTCAGAAGCACCTACTTCCTGATCAAGCATGCGGAAGTGAGTGAAAAGGTCAAGGCGAAGATTCTGAGTTGTAGCTGGTAATTCTCATCCTCCGAAGTTGTCCTTGCAAATCGGCAGCTCGCCGCATATTGCGTGTTCTCGCCGCGTCAGATACAAGCGTCCTGCAGGGATTTATATCTCGACTATATATGAATGGCCCAGCCTTCCACAGCCCTCATGGATTCCATCACAGCCTCGGATAAGGTTGGATGGGCATGGACCATGGAGGCAATATCTTCAGGCAGGAGTTCTGATTTCTTTGCCAGCAGGATTTCATGAATCAGCTCTGTGGCATTTGCCCCAATACAGTGGGCCCCCAGAAATTCTTTGGTTGCAGGGTCAAAGAGAACTTTTATAAAGCCGTCAGGCCGTTCCTCTGCTACGGACTTGCCGGCACCTCTGAAAGGAAAACTGGCCTTTTCGTATGCTATTCCTTCCTCTTTGGCCTGCCATTCAGTATACCCAAAGCTTGCAACCTGGGGCTCGCTGTATACTGCGCTTGGTATGCTGAGGGGATCCAGCCGCTTCGGCGGGTTCTTCCCTGCTATATGTTCTGCTGCGATCTCCCCTTCCTTGGATGCAACATGGGCCAGCAGGGGGGTATTTATTACATCTCCAATAGCATAGATGCCGGGAACCGATGTCTGGTAATAATCCCCAACCTGGATAAAGCCTCTGTCGGTTTCAATTCCTAAGCTTTCAAGACCCAGTCCGGCAGAATTCGGCCTGCGCCCAACGGCCACCAGCACCTTAGCTGCTGTAAGCGTTTCTTTTTCACCTTTGGAATCCTCCAATACCACGGAAACCCTTCCGTCTTTAATTTCTTTGGACAAGGCTTTGGTACCGGTCTTAACCCGGATTTTTTGTTTCCGGAATGCTCTATCAAGCTCGCCGGAGATTTCTTCATCTTCCATAGGAAGAAGCCTATCCATTACCTCAACAACAGTAACTTCCACACCGAAAGAAGCCATAATGTAGGCAAACTCCACCCCGATGGCACCGCCGCCGATTATGAGGATGCTTTCCGGCAGTTTTTCCTGCATTATTGCGCCGGTGGAAGACAGGATATATTTCTCATCGAAGGCAAAACCCGGAATCTCCCTGGGGCTGGAGCCAGTAGCTATGATTATATTTTTCCCTGTCAGCTTCTCTCCTGATGATAAGCTGACTTCATTTTTCCCCGAAAGGGTTCCCAAGGAATTATACAAATCCACCTTGTTCTTCTTCAGGAGAAAATTCACCCCTTTGGACAGGGTATCCGCTGCCTTTCTTGATTTCTGGAATACCTTACCATAGTCAAAGCCCTGCCGGTCTATGGAAATACCAAGTGTCTCCAGATCAGACAGGCTCCGGTAGAGACCTGCCTGATGAATTAGGGATTTAGAGGGGATACAGCCCACGTTCAGGCACACTCCCCCCACCTTTTCCTTCTCAACTACAGCTGCTCTCAGCCCCAACTGGGAGGCCCGAATGGCGGCCACATAGCCGCCGGGCCCTCCGCCTATGATAACTACATCATATTTATAATCGGTTTTCATATGCTCTCCTCCAATACAGCCCCGATAATATCATGCCTCTATAAGAGCGCCTTAAAGGGGTCTTCTATGATATCCTTCAGACCCTTAAGAAAAGCTGCCCCCACAGCGCCATCGATTACCCTGTGATCACAGGATAAGGTCAGTTTCATCTGCGTCTGAACAGTAATATTGCCTTCCTGACCTACTGCAGGCGCCTTTTTCATTTCGCCCACTGCCAGTATGGCTGAACCCGGCGGATTAATAACTGCAGTAAACTCCTCTATACCGAAGGAGCCTAAATTGCTTATGGTAAAGCTTGCATTCTGGTATTCTTCCGGCATCAGCTGATTATTTCTGACCCTTTCGATAAGGGGCTTAAGTTCTCTGTCTATGGCAATCAGCCCTTTGTTTCCGCAGTCATGAACCACAGGGGTTATGAGGCCGTCGTCCTGAGCAACTGCAAGGCCGATATCAGCCTGTTTTCTTACCAGAATCCTGTCCCCCAGCCAGGATGCATTTACCATGGGGTGCTTCTTTAAGGCTTCAGCTGCAAATTTTATAAGAAAAGCATTGAATGAGACCTTTTCAGGCTGGGATTCATTTACTTTCTTTCTGGTTTGGATTAAATTATCCACCGCAACAGTAACCGTCAGATAATAATGCGGTGCGCTGTACTTGGATTCCGCCAGCCTTTCAGCTATAATTCTTCTTTTTGCAGAAACCGGTATTTCAATATCGCCGTAATTTGTGACAGCTGCCGGGCCTGTTTTTATATCGGGCTGCTTTACAGCCGCCTTGCCGCTTGCAGCAGATGCGTCGCCTAAAGCCCGTTTCGCCGGGGAGGTTTCAGCCAGGTAGGTTTCCACATCAGCCTTGACAATCCGCCCGTCCGGTCCGCTTCCGCTTATATCTTCGAGCGAGATATTGTTCATTTCAGCAATCCTGCGGGCCAGAGGGGATGCCTTTATGCGGCTGGTTTTATTTTCACTGTCAAAGTTTTCCCTGCCTCTGTCTGATGCTTCAGGCCTGTCTGCCGGCACTGCTGCTTCACTTTTCGGGGCAGGGGCATCTACATCTGATTTATCTCCATTGCCTTCACCTTCCAACAGGTGGTCTATATTTTCTCCTTCCTCGCCTATAATGGCTATTGTCTCGCCTATGGCGGCTGAAGATCCTTCTTCCTTCAGAATTTTCAGCAAGATCCCTTCAGACATGGACTCATAGTCCATGGTTGCCTTATCCGTTTCCACTTCACATATAACATCTCCGACTTCCACTCTGTCTCCTTCTTTTTTAAGCCACCTGGCCACTATGCCTTCTTCCATGGTAGGCGACAATGCCAGCATCAAAACTTTTTCAGCCATATATAATTCCCCCAGTCTTTTCTGAGTTAAGTTTTCCTATAAATACAAGACCCTTTTTGCAGCATCCGTAATCTTTTTAACAGTAGGCTGCACTTCCAGCTCCAGGGTATGGTTGTAGGGCATGGGAACGTCCTCGGATGTTACAAGTTCCACCGGTGCGTCCAGATAGTCAAAGCAGTTTCTGCTTATAAGCCAGCCGAGATGAGAAGCCACACTGGCAAAAGGCCAGGTTTCATCCACGATAACGCAGCGGTTAGTCTTTTTGACCGATTCATAAACAGCTTCTTCATCCAGAGGCCTCAGTGTACGAAGGTCAACAATCTCTGCCTCTATGCCCTCCCCTGCCAGCTGCTCAGCTGCCTGCTCCACCATTCTCAAAGGCTTTGAATAGGAAATAAGGGTTATATCCTTACCTTCCCGCTTTATATCGGCCTTTCCTATGGGAATCAGGTATTCCTCTTCGGGAACTTCTCCCTTCCAGCCATACATCAGCTCTGCCTCCAGAAATATTACAGGATTGTCATTCCGGATACTGGACTTCAGCAGTCCTTTGGCATCGTAGGGAGTACCGGGTGCTACAACAATGAGCCCGGGCACATGGGCATATAGTGACTGCAATGCCTGTGAATGCTGGGAACTCAGGTATTCCGCAGGACCGTTGGGGCCTCGGAACACAATTGGCACGCTCACCTGGCCCCCGGACATGTGGCGCATCTTAGCTGCATTATTTACCACCTGATCAAAGGCCAGAAGGGAAAAGTTAAATGTCATCCACTCCACAATGGGGCGCAGGCCAGCCATGGCCGCACCTATTCCAATACCGGTAAAACCGGCCTCAGCAATTGGTGTATCCACCACTCTTTGAGGTCCGTATTTATCCAAAAGGCCTTGACTGACTTTATATGCGCCGTCATATTCGGCCACTTCTTCACCTATCAAAAATACGTTTTCATCCCGGGCCATTTCCTCGTCTATTGCCTGCCGGATTGCTTCCCGAAACGTAATCAACGCCATATCTTTCACCTCACATTAAGCTCTTTTTATGCACTGACATCTTCTGCAGCAAAGTAAGACTGTTTATGCATAGATATCTTCGTACATGGCCTCCAGGGGAGGTTCTTCGCTTTCTTCTGCAAATCTCACCGATTCATTGGCAATATTTTTGCATCTCTTATCAATTTCCGTATATTCTTCCTTGGTCAGAAGGCCTGCTTCTGTCATTTTGTTTTCCAGGATTATAATCGGATCCTGATTCCTGTATTCTTCAACTTCTTCTTTGGTACGGTATTTTGCAGGATCACTCATTGAATGACCGCGGTAGCGGTAAGTCTGAATTTCCAATAATACAGGCGTTTTTTCTTCTTTTACCATTTTAATGGCTTTTTGGGTCTCTTCATAAACTTCAAGTACGTCCATTCCGTTTACCTGCCAGGCAGGTATTCCATAGGATGTCCCCATAATGGAGTAGTCATGAACGGAAGATACCCTCTTGTAATTGGTACCCATACCATAAAAGTTATTTTCACAGATAAAAATAACAGGGAGGTTCCAGATCTTAGCCATATTCAAAGTTTCATGGAACACTCCCTGGTGGATGGCCCCATCGCCGAAATAGCACAGAACCACCCCGTCTTCCTGCTTATATTTAATTTTGAAAGCCATTCCGGCCGCTATCGGGATATGGGCGCCGACTATTCCGTTGCCCCCGTACATATGGTTCTCTTCATCGAAAAAGTGCATGGAACCTCCCTTCCCTTTCGAGCAGCCTGTTACCTTGCCGTAAAGCTCTGCCATGGCTCCATTTGGATCCATGCCGCATGCCAGTGCATGGCCGTGATCTCTGTAGGCGGTCAGCACATAATCCTTCTTTAAGTCCAGTGCAGCTATGGAGCCGACTGCAACTGCTTCCTGCCCGATATATAAGTGGCAAAATCCGCCGATTTTCCGAAGCCCGTACATCTGAGCTGCTTTTTCTTCAAACCTGCGAATCAGCAGCATCTGTTCCAGTAATTTCATAAGAAATGTTTTTTCATATTTATTAACTGTACTCAATGCCATCCCTCCTATGCGGTTGTGTCTTGCCTATCCGTCAAAATCAATCCTGTAATTTGCCGGCTTCATAGGCAGAAAAAGACCGCCTGAATCAATCTGAGTTTCCAGGACAACAAAATCATCTAAATCCTCGTTAATTTTCCAGAACATAGTTAACCTGTTTCCCACAGCCTCCAAAATTTCGTTTTTAAGTGACGGGTGTTCCAGAACACTTGCCTTCCCGCGGAGTGTTATAATCTTATCCAGTGACCGTGTTTGTATCATCCATTCAACCTCCGGATTCCGGGTAATATGGTTCACCTTTTCAGAATTCTTGGCCGTAACCGAGTAGACCGCATCTTTTCTGCCCGGAAGAAGAACCGGAGTCATCCACCTCATGCGCGCTTTTCCCTTTTCATCTATGGTTGAAAGAATTCCCGCATTTGCTTCCTTAAGGATTTCTTCCACCATATACATCAATTCTCCTTGTTTCATGATCCACCCTCCATTGACGGATTCGATTCTTGTTTGATTTATAAACCATCATCAAGTATGTGAAACATATGATACAGTTAAAGGAGATAACCATAAAAAACGACGGAAGATGAATTCCGTCGTCTGACAATCTGCATTTTATTGTAAAGAAAAATATATTCCCTGCTGAATTAAATAAAAATCGAAGTGGGAATAAGGAAAGTCCATGGAAGTGTGGTAATAGCCAGAAAACCTGCCACTTTCCACCGGGTAAGCTCATCATCAATAAGTTTTGAAAAAACATATTGATGATTAAAGAAAATTATTAGAAGGGAGGAAATAACCATAGCTACCACCACCAGAAGGGTGGCAAGAATATTATTGAAGGGATTTGTCATCAGTGCCTCTATTACCTTATCGGATATTCCGATATAATCCTGCAAAACCGCACATGCAAATAAAAGGGCGGCCCCGATAATATCTGCAATAAAGCCAAAGACCCATACCTTTAGTATGCAGCTTTTATAGAACCTGAACCAGTTAAGCTCTTCATGAGGCTTAAATAAAAAATAAGCGGCAATAATGATCAGCGAATCTATGATGAAATTTCCTGCCAGTGTAATAAAAATTACAGGCGGAAAAAAAAGAATTAACCAAATGGGAAATATTACATTGTACAGTTTTACTTGTTTCATTTTCAGTCGAACTCCTTTTAGCAGAATAAGCTTTCAGCTTATCGTCTTGTCGCTGTATATGCTGCATATCCATACTGCATTATATACAATAGGCTGTAGAAATATGTCGATTTCTATATAGTATACTATAAAATTCATTTTGTTTCATTTCTTTTTATTAAAAAGAATATTAATAAGTATAAAAATATCAGAGCACCAATGTAAAATATTGATGCTCTGCTTTTGTGCATTCAAATACTTTATATTTTAACCTATTATGCTATTCCCTATCAAACCAGTATTCTTTTATATAGGCTGTTCCTAGTCCTAACATAAGGCCGGCTGCCAGGCCGAATATTACATTCCTCTTATGATTGGGACCCGATTTCCGGGTAGGTGCAACTGGCGGAGAAGGAAGCATTATACTTGTACTTACCATGCCCGTAAGCTCTGTTTCAACTTTGTCCGTATCCTTGTTGTCATTATATTTTGCTATATTTTCCTTTTCCTTTTCCAGCTGACTCAAGTATTCTTTATGACGTTCTATGGTGTTTTCCAGGGAATAGATGTTTTGTTTTCTTTCAATTATGCTCTTTTCTATTTCAAAATAATTCTCATTAATAATATTGTCCAGTACAACAAAATCTATGGAATCCGGAAGTGCTCCCAGGGTATCCTCCAACACCTCTTTTTGATTTATGGTCTGGTGAGTTTCCTTCAGCAGTTCCTCACTTTTTTTCAGCAAAGCCTTATTGCTTTCCAGAGTCTCCTCCAGGGTCAGGAGACTGACTCTGTAGTGATTGTAGTAATGCTCTGCAGCCTTTTCTCTTATCATCATATCAATAAATTCCACGAAGTTCTCATATAAAGCCTCAGCTGTCTTCAGGGCTTCCTGCGGATCGCTTGCAGAAACCGTAACCCTGAAAGAATTGGTTTTCGACAGGTCGGTGCTTCCGACCCCTTCAATGGAGATACGGCTTCTCAGGCCTTCTATTGAAACTTTGCCCGGATCGAAGCCCATGTCTTCGATGGTCTCCATTAAAACCCGATTGCTTGTAATCAGGTTTATATACTGATCGTTAGTCTTAATGGGCAGGGTATAGTCGCCGTACACGGTATGATAGCTTTCAGGCATGTTAATGATAATATTCAGCCGGGTCCGGTATTCGGGGGTCAGCATAAATACGCTGAATAAACCCGCCAGTAAAGCGGCAGCAAGTGTCATGCATATTATTATATATTTGTTTTTCCACAAGGCCAGAACCAGCTCACGCAGATCGATCTCATCTTCGTAGACTTCTGCTTTGTTATGAACCTCAGACATATTTCCTCCTTCAGTGCTTCAGACACACTTCATCTTATGCTTGTACATACTGTCGAATTCTGATAATCGCAAGCCTCACAACCTTGTTAATTATAGCATGTAAATAACTTAAATACAATCTTTTTTGCTCATACCCATTACATGCACTTTAAATACACATTATGTACGCTTCACCACCGGATACAATCCTATTCGAACTCCAGAATTCCCAGAGCTTTGTAAGTTTCCCAGTCCACATAGTGATTAAGCGGAAGCTGATTGTCCTTCTTAAACTTTATGAGGGCTGCCTTCATCCCTTCCCCGTATATGCCGTCCAGGGCTCCCTCATAATATCCTAAGCGGCTTAGCCTCTTCTGCACTTCCAACACCTGTGAGGTGCGATCCCCCGGAGCCAGCCTGCTGAAAGAGCCGGCCATATTTCCAAATGGACCGCCGTATACTACAACCTTGGTTTTATATGGCACCAGGCTGTACAACTCTTCAACATCCTTGTTTCTCATTCGAAAACATCCCGCAGACGCCCGGTAGCCTATGGAGCCCGGTCTGTTGGTTCCGTGAATGCCGTATCTGCCCCAGGGAACGTCAAGACCCATCCATCGGGTGCCGAATCCGCTGCCCCAGTTTCTGGCCTTGCTGACAATTCTCCAAACTCCGACAGGCGACGGTGAACCGGGCTTACCCTGTGCAACCGGGTATTTTTTTATCATCTTGCCGTTTTCAAACAGATAAAGCATGGATTCGGTCAGATCAATAAAAATATCATACTCGTTTTCTTCCTCCTCCTGCTCAGTTTCCTGCCCGGGCACTTTATTCCCGGGCTGAGTGAAGAAAACCTCCGCCATGCTGCTGTCCGGTTGATAAAAACCGCTGAGATTCATGATATTCCCGTCCAGAACCATATACAAAAAGACAATCAACAGGATATAAGCTACAGCCTGAAGCTGCTTAAGCCATTGCCTGCCTGCCACTGTCAACACCTCCCCTGTTAATGAAATATATTCATTTACAGGGAAAGGTTAGAACTTTATTCACTTTACTACAGCGTAATAACTTCTACATTGTCCAGTGCTTCCTGTATCAATGTTTCCCCGTCTATCAACTTTTCAGACCTGAGTATTCTTTCTAATTTAGGTCTAGTTACCGGGTGTCTGGGTGTAAATACCGTACAGCAGTCTTCATAAGGCAGGATTGAAGTTTCATACGTGCCTATGGCCTCTGCAGTCTCCATTATATCGATCTTGTCAAAGCCTATTAAAGGCCTGAAGACAGGCATGTCTACCGCATCATTGGTTACCGCCAGGCTCTCAATGGTCTGGCTGGCCACCTGTCCGATGCTTTCCCCGGTTACCAGGGCAGCCGCCCCTTCCTTTACAGCAATTCTCTCTGCAATTTTCATCATATACCTGCGCATAAGAATAGTCAGTTCTTCATCCGGGCATCTTTCATACAGTTCCTGCTGTATTTTGGTGAAAGGCACCACATGGAGCCGGATTGACCCGGTATAACGGGTAAGAATTCTGGCCAGCTCTATTACCTTTTCCTTGGAACGGTCGCTGGTGTAAGGGAAACTGTGAAAGTGCACAGCCGTCAAAGCCACGCCTCTTTTGGCTATCATCCAGCCGGCTACAGGGCTGTCGATGCCGCCGGATAAGAGAAGGGCGGCCTTCCCGTTGCTGCCTACCGGCATTCCTCCGGCGCAGGGGATCATTTTGTAATAAAGGTAGGTATGTTCCCTGACTTCAACATTGAATACCACATCAGGATTATGGACATCCACCTTAAGCTGCGGGAAAGCTTTAAGCAGTCTGGCTCCCAGCTCCCTCCTGATGGTCATGGAATCCATGGGAAATCTTTTGTCTGCCCGTCTGGATTCCACCTTAAAAGTCATCTGTTCTTTTGCCTGTTCATCAAGGTACTCACCCATCATCTGCTTTGAGACTGCGGCGATTTCTTCAAAATCCCCGTCGATCTTTAGGGCCGGGCTTATGGACACCAGCCCGAAAACCCGGGTTAAAGCATCTATTACTGCATCCTCATCGGTATAGTTCTCAGCAAAAAAACGTCCCTGTGCGCGAATAATATTCACGTCAGGAATCTCTCTAAGCGCCTTTCTGCAATTATTAAGCAAAACCTTCTCAAAATAAGACCTGTTCCGGCCTTTTAAGAAGATCTCGCCGTATCTTATCAGTATAACTTTTTCCATGCTTACCTCCTAGTAAACCTTCCTATCCTTTTTACCGTTTCTGCCAGTATAGGAATAAAGGAACGGATTTCTTCCTCTGTTGTTAAATATGAAATACTAATGCGTATAGACCCCTCTATGGTTGAATTATCCAGGTTCAAAGCCTTTAACACATGGCTGTACTTCCGGCTCCTGCTGGAACAGGCAGAACCTGTGCTTACATATACCCCCTTTTCTTCAAGGGCATGAAGCAATATTTCTCCGCCCAGACCGGGGAAACTCACGCTTAATATATGAGGGGCTGTGTTTTCCAAACCGCCGTTTATAACAGCATCAGGCAAGGTCTTTTTTATGCCCTCTGCCAGCAATTTCTTAAGACCGGATAAATAGTAAGGGGTTTCCTCCTTTCTGCGGGCTGTCCACTCCGCAGCCGCTCCCATTCCCGTAATTCCTGGAATGTTTTCAGTGCCGCTTCTAAGGCCGCCTTCCTGTTTTCCTCCGAATATAATGGGCTGAATCCGAACGCCCTTCCTGATAAAGAGTGCGCCGATTCCTTTTGGCCCATGAATCTTATGACCGCTCAGGGACATAAGATCAATTCCCAAGAAATGAGGCAGAATTTCCAGTTTGCCAAAACTCTGTACAGCGTCCACATGAAAAACCGGCCTGTTTTTCTGTGCGTTTAGTATGGAGCCAATCTCCTTAATGGGCTGAATGGAGCCTGTTTCATTATTAACATGCATAATGCTGACCAGGATGGTATCTTCCCTCAGACAGTTTTTTATGTCTTCCGGGGATACAACTCCATCCCGGTTGACAGGCAGGTAATTAACCTCATAGCCCTGGCTTTCCAAATGGGAAAAGGCCTCTAACACGGAGGGATGCTCTATGGCTGTGGTTATGCAGTGCATCCCTCTGCGTTTTTTATCATAGGCTGTTCCCAGAATGGCCGTATTATTGGCCTCGGTACCGCCGGAGGTAAACAGAATTTCCTCCGGAGAAGCTTTTATGAGCTCGGAAACTTTTAATTTCGCGTCCTTTATTCTTTTTTCAGCCCGTATTCCCAAACGATGCAGGGAAGACGGGTTGCCGTAATCATTCTTTAAGCAGTCGGTTACAGCATCTATAACCTCCGGCACAAGCGGAGTAGTTGCTGCATGATCCAGATATATTTCCTTCATCTGTTGGGTTCTCCTTTGTGCTAATCATGCTTCAATTCATATTCTTATTATACCACTTATTTTCTGTATCTTATCTTCTCATAAAAAATGCCCCCGTCAGGGAGCACCCTTTACTTGGTTTTTACATTTCTGGGATTGACCATCTTAAACATTTTTACCATTTCCTCACTTGGCTCAAACACAAGCAGGGCCTTTTCCCCTTCATGTTCAAACACGCCATAATAGAGGCCGCCGCCCCGGTTCAGAAAATAGTTCAGTTTTTTTATGCCGGGATGATTAAGCATGCGTTGAAAACCATCATCGCTAATGGGTGCCAGAACCTCAAAATTCTTTATGTCGGCAGTAAGCAGTTTTTTACGCCTTGAATTATTAATTACCTTAGCTATATCCAGAGTTCCGTTGGTAAAGGTATAATCGTATTCTATTCTCTGCATGTTGCGGATTACAAAGCTGAGATAAGTTAAGCCGCCGAATATAAGAAACAGAATAATCGGCAAAATTGTGAAACTTCCCTGGGCAATCTGCCCGAATATGGTTTGAAAGGACATTATAGCCAGGACGCCAAAAAACACCATGCCTATCCATGCAAGTACATAGACTACAGTGTTAAACCATGTGTTCACCTTTCGTACCGATTCTTCCCGAAAAAGATCCATCATACCACATACAACTCCTCATTATGCTTGCTCTTTATGCTCATTGTTCTTCAGCCAGTCTAAGTTGAATATATATTAAACACCATATATATTTTATCATGATTGCGGTTATAATGATACCCCATTTAAGGTAAATTCTGAAATTTTCTGTTCATGTCGAATAAAGAAGGAATTTATACCTTCAATTGCGAATATTAACTTGATAAATATTTATTGGATTTTCAATTTTTCCACCAATAAGCAAAGGAGGAAGAATACATGTTAATATGCCCTAATTGCAGTACCAGAAACAACGACTATCATATTTACTGCTACCATTGCGGTACTAAGCTGAAGCAGGATACCTCTTTGGTGGAATCTCAGGAATCCCCGGAATTACCCTGGGACATGACCGGGGCAGAAAACCTGGAAAAGGAAAACGACCTTTTGTCGGACATTGTCAATCTCCCTGAAGAAACTGATGAGGAAGAATCAGGCCTTGATGAACCAATCGAATCAGTTTTACAGGATAACACAAGCCTGCCAAATTATGATAATTATTTCGGTGATAGTTTCAAGTTTGATACCAACGGGTATAACGATGAGGACTATGATATACAGGATCGCCTCCCGTTGCGCAGATACCGTAAATCAGAGAAAGATGAACGGGTTATAGAAAAGCTGATTAGAGCCAGCATCTCCATTTTGCTGATTGCCTTTATCGGTTTCATGGTTTATGTAGGCTATGATCAAATGGTCCGAAAGCCTGCAGGCCGTCCTGCGGCAACTGCCATAGACTATACATATAAGGTGGAAGAAACTGAGCTCGACGGAATGCCTGCCAGAAGAATCTTAATAGAATCCTCTGTCGGGGAACAGATACAGATACAGAATCAGCTGCTTCCCTTTATTCAGGGCAAAGCTGAGCTTGTACTGCCGGATTCAGACTTCATCCATGGGGATTACGCGCAGTCAGACGGTGTATATAAGGTTTCGCTTCCGATCATTATTGCTGCGAACGGATATCCCCACCTGAAAGAAAATATAGAATTTGATGTGCCTGTTCATAATGCGCCCTTAGAGATACTTTCTCCGGCTGAAAAGGAAGCATTGGCTGAAGGAGACTCCTTTCCCCTCATGCTCCAGGTTGAACCGGGATCAGAGGTATTTGTCAATGATTACAGAGCAACCCATCTGCTTGACGAACAGGGTCAGCTTACCATGCAGCTTGAAGTGCCGGAAGAGCCGGAAAACATCTTTGAAATCAGAGTGGAAACCAGAGGCTACAGTGATACCGTTGAGACAATAGTTTTAAAAAGACAGCAAATGGCCTTCCCTCTTTCCATAGACCAGGATTTGCCTATAACGGCATCAGGTTCGGGTGAATGGGTTGAAATTACAGGAAATACAGCTCCGGATGCTGTCCTTACCGCTAATCTGGAAATGCTGCGGGAACCTGAAATTGACCCGGTTACCGGTGATTTCAGTTTTTATATAAAAGCCTCTGCCAAGGGGATGACCCCCTTAATCCTGACTGCAAAGCTAAACGATCTCGAGTCTGTTTTGGAAGCTGCTGTTGAACGTCCTGCCACCGAAATGGAATATACTACAAAGGCCTGGGCTTTTAACTATCAGGAAATGAAAGAAAAGCCCCACCTGCATAACGGAAGAGCCTTTGCCATTACCGGAACCATAACGGAACTCAGCACCACCGGAAGCAGGACCATTATTACCCTGGATATTGCCCGTTCAGGACAGGCGAGTCAGCCCGTTCATGTGGAGTACTGGAAGCCGAACACCCTGGCCGAAGGTCAGGAAATCCGTGTATTCGGGAACTACTGGGGCAGCAGGAATGATATGCCCTATATCATAGCCTACTTTATCTATTAGACTGCAGCTGTAAATATGAATATCTTTCCATGAAGTCAATAAAAGAACTCAGACAGATATCATTCCCGTCTGAGTTCTTTTTGTATTAATCCATATATCATTCAACCACGTCTACTCCGCCTAATTTTACCTTAAGGGTAAACTCTGTGTTCCTTCGCCACAGCTCTATTTCAATTACGTCCCCTACCTCATGGCTTTCTAAAACAGCCCTCAGATCATCGATAGTTTCAATATCCTTGCCATCCATTCCGAGAATAACATCTCCCGGACGAATACCTGCTTCCTCTGCAGCGCTGTCTTCCTGAATATCGATGACAATTACACCTACCGGGTATCCGTATTCTTTTGACAATGCTTCGGTAATTTCCCGGATTGTAATGCCCAGCCAGGGTTTCTGAGGATAGGTTACCTTGCCTGTCTCAATAATCTCCTGGGCAATAGGAACGAAAACATTGGACGGGATGGCAAAACCCAGTCCTTCTACCAGATTGCCGCCGAACTTAAGGGTATTCATGCCGATAACTTCGCCATTCATGTTTACTAAAGCACCGCCGCTGTTTCCCCTGTTAATGGCTGCATCGGTCTGGATCAGTTCCATGGTTCTTCCGTCCAACTCCAGAGTCCGGATGGGCGCGCTTATAACACCGAAGTTTACGGATCCTGCCAGCTCATGGCCAAGGGGGTTTCCAATTGCAATAGCAAAATCACCTTTGCGGACCTTGTCGGAATCACCGATCTTCGCTACGGTTAAGTCAGGCACATCTATTTTAAGCACTGCGATATCACTGTGAGGGTCTGAACCTATCAGTTCCGCTTCCACCGTTTCTCCGTCATGCATAATAACAAACAGCTGCTTTGCATTTTCAATTACATGATGGTTAGTAAGTACATATCCTTCTTCGCTGATGATAATGCCTGAGCCATAGCCTTCTGTTTCCTGAGTCCATTCTCTGAAGAAAAAGTCAGAGATTGTTATCTCAGATTTGTTGGTAATGCCTACTACTGCTTTTTCCACCTTTTCTGCAATGTCAGCTACCGGGTTGCTTGGATCGATGTAAAGGTCTTCCGAACTGCCCAGGGCAACCCTATTGTCATCCCTGTCCTTTTCTGAATCTTTCTCTTCGCCGGGAAGCTGGGCAATGCCTGAGTTGTCAGGCTCTCTGTTGTCAGTCGTCTGACCTCCGCTCTGATTATTATCCGCCATAATATACGGCGAGATGGCATAAAACCCCAGAGCGCCTATCAGGAGAAAAATTATTGCCACAAAAATATAACCCTTTATACGGCTTTTTCTTTGATAACGAGCCTCATCAAATTCATAAAAATCGTTCATGATTTACACCTCCTGCTGATTCAAAAAGCATACCGTTTTCTTTTGTTATAATTATAAACCCGCTTTTTGAATAGAATATGAACGTCTTGTAAACAAAACTTATATTTTACTATACTTTTGATGAGGGTCAGCAGATCAATGGGACTTGAAGTTTAACCGGGCTTAACAGATTAATGATTCTTTACAGACTGAAGTGAAAATATGAAGGCAGAACCTTTTCCTTCCTGACTGTTCAGCCATATTTTCTGGTCGTGGGCCTCAATGATTTTCTTGACAATAGACAAGCCGAGACCTACTCCGCCCTTCTTTTGAGTCCTGGATTTGTCTACCTGATAGAAGGGTTCCCAGATATGGGCTATTTCCTCCTTGGAAATACCCGGTCCCTCATCGGCAATTTTTACATATACATTCTCCTTGTGTTGCCAGGTCTTTATGGACAGAAGTCCTCCTTCCCTGTTATATTTTATGGCATTATCCATAAGATTAATGACCACTTGTTTCAAGCGGTCAGGATCTCCTTTAACCAGAAATACATCCTTTTCAAAATCCACATCCACATCCATATTTTTATCAAGGATGCGGTCTTCCCTTTCAATCAGAATACGCCGGATAATCTCATTTATATCCACTACTTTAAACTGCATCGAAAAGTTGCCCGTCTGAATCTGAGACAGATCCAGCAGATCGTTTATAAGGCGGTTCATTCGTTCCGTTTCTTCCAGGGCTATCTTCAGATACTTTTCCTGTCCCTCACCTGAAATAGCATGGTCAAGAACACCTTGAATATATCCCCGCATGGAAGTCAGGGGTGATCTGAGTTCATGGGAAACATTGGCCACAAAGCTTCTTCTCATAAGCTCAAGCTTTTCCAGGGAATCTGCCATGGCATTGAAATTCACTGCCAGCTGACCCACCTCGTCCCTGGTTTTGACTTTTACCCGGCGCTTAAAGTTTCCGGTAGCAATTTCCCGGGATATTTCATTCATTTCAGTCAGAGGTTTGGAAAAACGTCTGGAGATGAAATACAGAAGAATCATAGAAAAAATTGAGGTTAAAATGGCAGAACGCCAGATACTTTGATATGTGTCCCTAAGGGTACGGTTTATCCCCTCCAGGGGAGAGTGGAGAAAAATAGTGCCGCGGATTTTGTTATTTAAAGTCCAGGGCATTCCCACCGTCAGCACAGGCACAGGAAAGCTTTCGCTGAACTTACCTATCCGGGTAATGGTTTCTCCGCTTAAAACCTGGGTAAACTCATCCACAGTCACTTTCTGGTTATCCCAGTCCACTTCTTCCAGCATGGCTGAATTATGGCTGCTCCAGACATAGCCCAGCTCATCTGTGACCCATATGGTTGTTCCCAAAAACCGGTCTATAATCTGATACTGATAATGGAGGACACTGGAGTCAATATAGCCTTTAAGATAAAGGTTTATATACTGAGATATAGCTTTTCCTTCCCGTATCAGTTCTTCCTTGCTTGTCTCCATGATATATCTTTGGAAAAAAGTTGACAGAAGTATGCCTAAAACAGAAAGGGCAGTAAGAATAATTATAAAATAGGCCACCATAAGCCGGACATAGAGGGAACGAAAATAAAACATTATTTCACCTCAAATTTATAGCCCACGCCCCACACGGTTCTTATCTGCCAGTTATCATTTGCATCCTGAAGTTTTTCCCGTATTCGCTTAATATGAACATCCACGGTTCGGGAGTCCCCGAAAAAGTCAAAGCCCCAAACCTGTTCCAGAAGCTGTTCCCGGGTGAAAACCTTATTGGGATTGCTGGCAAGAAAATATAGAAGTTCCAGTTCCTTTGGTGGTAATTCCAATTCTTTTCCATGATAGGTAACGGTATAGTTGCTTAAGTTTACAGTTAAGTTAGGATAGGTAACTTCTTTAGTGATTCCAAAGGCAGCCGGCTTGTGCCTTCGCAGCACTGCCTTGATGCGGGCAATAAGTTCCTTGGGGTCGAAGGGTTTTACTATGTAATCATCAGCACCCAGTTCAAGACCCAGCACTTTGTCAAAGGTCTCTCCCTTTGCGGTCAGCATTATAATCGGCACATCATTGCTTTTCCGGATTTCCCGGCAAATATCCCATCCGTCCATCCCGGGCAGCATTATATCAAGCACCACAAGGCTGGGAGGATTCGCCTTGAAGGATTTTAAAGCCTCAGTTCCTTCCTCGTAGGGCTCTACCGTAAAGCCTTCTTTTTCCAGATACAGCTTGATCAGCTGATTTATATTATAATCATCATCCACTACCATGATCCGTTGTCCCTTCATCCCGCATACCTCCAATCAAAATTACCGCTGAGTGCTGCTTATTTAATAGTTACTATGGTAACACCGGTTTCCCCTTCTCCGTATTTGCCCAGCCTGAAACTTTTCACATGAGGATGCTTTCTGAGCATCTGGTGAATTGCGTTCCTTAAAATTCCGGTGCCTTTACCGTGTATAATGGAAACTTCCTTCAGACCTGCCAAAAATGCATTATCCAGATACTGATCGGCCTCCATCATTGCAGCTTCAGAATCCCGTCCTCGCAAATCCAGTTCCGGTAATATGGAAATGGTTCTTAAGCTTGGCTTTTTTCCGGATGAAACTTCGGTTTTTTCTTCCTTGTCAGTTTCCCGCAGCTCAGACAAATTGGCATTAACCTTCATAATGCCTACCTGGAGCATTAGATTCCCTTCTGAATCAGGCAGGCTGAGAACCTGGCCCTGCTGATCCAGAGTAGTTATATAAACGGTCTGCCCCAACTGAATTTCTTTGGGTATTTTTCTCAGACCGGAAACCTTCGGTTTTATTTCCTCTCCCAGACCGCCCAGAGCATCCTTCAACCTTTTGCGGGACTGCTCAATGACCCGGTTTTGCTCTCTCCTGTCTGCTTCCTGTTTTAATTTCTGAAGCTCCCGGATCACCTGGTCTGCTTCCGCCCTGGCACTGCGTACCAGCC
>JAAZHD010000197.1 GCA_012510895.1 Clostridiales bacterium | reverse complement strand
TCTTTTGCAATACGCTCACATGTATATACACAATAATCTCCACTCCATGATATTAAAGTTCACTCTATAAACATAATGTTCGTTCCAAAATCCCGTAGCAGATGCAGGAGGAATCTTCATTTGCTGCGGGGTTTGCTTTTTTATTGAGGTTAGGGTTAAGTGTAGTGTAAGGTTAACTTGACACGTCTGCTTTTTGAGGTATTCTTTATATGTAATGTTAACTTTACATATGGGAGGTTGACGGTTGAAAAACAAGGTGAGAGAACTTCGAGAAAAATATGGATTAACCCAAGCACAGTTAGGTGAAAAAGTAGGAGTGTCAAGGCAAGCCATTAATGCGATAGAAACTGGTAAATATGACCCGTCAATTTGGCTGGCATATGATTTGGCGAAATTTTTCAATATGTCAATAGAAGATATTTTTGATTTTGAAGGGAGTGAACGTAAATGAATCTATTAAAAAATCCAGTAGTAAATGCTGTATTTATTGGATTTATGTCTGCTATATATTCCTTTCTTTTTATTTTTACTTCGAACCATATTGAGTTCCTGCGGTTGTTTTCGAAAAAGAAAACCCTGCAATCAGATTTTTGGAATGGATGGTCAGACTTTATCAGAGCAGGAAATATGAGATATATAGGATATGCAATAATTATTTTGACCCTTATAATATTGTTACTTATGCTTCTTAAACGAACAAAGAATTATGATGAATATCAACTCAGCATGCTGAGTAAAAGCCTAATAATTGCAGGAGTATTATCTATTCTGGTGATACCGATAATTATGATATTGATTATGAGTGACCCCTCTTATACCATAGAAACTATATTCCTGTTTGCAGTTGTCCAATGGTTAGGAGTTTTAACGGCTGATTTAGTTTATAGAAGGTACTCGAAAACTAACTGGAAAATAGGGAAAATATAAAATTTTTTACTACCAGGTAGCATTCCCGAGTGATTAGGAGGGCAAAAGAAAGGCATTGTACCTTGACAACTTATGAGAATTGTCCGAAGCAGCCAAAAAAGAGCGCAGCAAAGCTAACCTATGGATAGGTCCGGTTTTTAAGGGTCGTAGATTTTATACTCCGGCAGAATTGCTTACACAGCTACACTGTTATAGAGCAAAGGAATAACAGAGAATTTAGTGTGTTTAATCCAAGCATCCAGGTGGATATTAACAGCAGCAAGTACAGCCCTGGTAAACCTTTGTTTAGAGCTCCTGCATCTACCGGCTTCAACATTGTAGTCAACAAGAATGCGCTTGTTGGAGCGCTCAACAGAAGTCCTTGTTTTGAATTTCTTTTTAAATGATTCTGAGTTCCGAGGAACAGGTGGAAACAGGCGGAAATCATAATCCGGCTTGATATAGATGGTCCTGCCATAGTTGCTGTCGGAGTACTTGCAGGGTTTATCGATTCCTTTGCAATCAAACCAGCAGCGGTACTTGATACCTTTGGGGTAGGAATATCCAATGTGCTCATAAGGGATTCCACCCAAGCAGATGGGGCGTCCCTTGTCATCAAAACACGATATTCCGGGATGGGGCTTTTTGTAATCCATTCTTGTTCTTGAGTCCAAGGGGATATAGGGGATCATGTTCCATTGATGCAGCACTTGATAGGTAGGGTAATTATCCATGGCACCGTCGGCAATGAAGTGACGGAAGGTGATATCAGGATAAAGCTTGAGCACTTCATTGAGTGCGAAAATTGAAAGGATGCTATCATGGCGTGTTGCCTGAGCAATTCTGAGATAAACTGGCAAGTCATAAGGACTGTCTGATGCAGTTATGCTGAATAATGTATCTCCGAAAAAGTATTCTTCATGATAACTGTCCCATCCCCATCTGGCATCGGGATCCGAGTAGCGGCGAGGACACTGGCAGTAGTAGATGCCTTTGCTTTTACAGCCACAGACTTTAACCCCGGTATGGCTGGCTCCGGAGTTATAGCATGAGCCATCAACAGCAATAGAAAACTTCTTTGCAGCGAGCAAGAAATTCTTGAAGGATTTTCTCTGGTCTTGCCTCTCGAAGTTTTCCCCGATAAGCTAAATCAGCCAGCTTCTTAACAGCACCAGAATGCTTTGGCGGTAGCTTTTGCCCAGCTTTTAACTTGTTTCGTGGTTTGGCTGTGAATGATTTTGGTCTCAGCTTTCTCTTAACGTGTTGCTCATGGGAAGCTAACCAAATGCGTTTGATAAAGTCGTAGTATGAGGAATGGGATGGGGCTTGTCCCGCTTCAAACCCACATGCTATACAAAGAAGATGATCTGCTGCTACCTTGTTAGCCCATTTTGTGATAGAATGTTCATTGCAATCAAGCGTTAGTATGAGTGATCGAATGATACCTTGTTGGTTCTTGACGGGACTGCCGGTATTGGAATACAAAGGCTTGATTACGGTGAGCAGGTTATCAAGGTTGAGAAGGTAGAGCTTGGAGAGAGGCTTATCCATTGAGACCACCCTGCTCTTTTCCGTCTCTGGAAGTAAAGCCAACTCCTCAATAAACCGCTTCTGATACTCCTCATGGGTCACCCAGTTACGTAACATAGAAAAGCCTCCACATCTAAGTATTTGGTAATTAATACCATCCACTTCGATTTTGGGGGCTTTCTGAAAAAGTCAAGGTATAGTCATTCCATATATACCACATTATGGAATATATTTCTGGAAAATATTTTGCAAATAACTGATGAATGTTGGAGGTGTGAGCGAATGCTTCTGCCTCATAACATAAGCCTCGAAAGTCTTAGGAGTTTTCGAGAATATTCTATAATGACAAGGAGGTATAAATATTAATTTAGAATAATATTAGATAAGGAGATGAAGGCAATGATTATAACCATTGTCAATGATACCTTCGGTATTAACAACAACGGTACAACCATTTCAGCCATGCGCTTTGCAAAATCGCTGGCTGAGCGGGGGCATACTGTTCGCATCGTCGCCTGCGGTCATCCTGATAAGAGTGGTATAGACTCTGAACATGGTTATGAGTTGTTTTATGTTCCGGAGCTTATTATACCGATTATCAGCAAGATAGCCCATAGGCAGAATACTTTATTTGCTAAACCGGATAAGGCTGTACTGAAAAAAGCTATAGAAGGGGCGGATATAGTGCATATATACCAACCCTGGCCTCTTGGTTCACGGGCAGAAAAGACAGCAAGAAAGCTGGGTGTCCCATGCATCGCTGCTTTTCATATTCAACCGGAAAACATAACTTATAATATTGGACTTGGCAAATTTACATTTTTAGCCCATCTGGTTTATCATCTGTTATATCTGTTTTTTTACCGACGTTTTTCACATATACACTGTCCATCAAAATTTATTGCTGCTCAGCTTCGCTGTCATGGTTATCGTGCAAGTCTCCATGTTATATCGAATGGAGTGGATCCGGATTTTCATCCAGGCACGGACAGACATAAAGATACAAATAGTATGTTTAAAATACTGATGATTGGAAGATTATCCCCGGAGAAAAGGCAGGATGTTCTGATTAAAGCAGTATTAAAATCCCGTTATGAAAAACGCATTCAACTCTATTTTGCAGGTCAAGGTCCAAAAGAACGTCGACTGCGTCGAATGGGTGGAAAACTTACGAATCCACCGATTTTTGGTTATTATAGCAAGGAGGAACTGATTGAACTCATACGCAGCTGCGATTTATATGTGCACTCTTCGGATATCGAAATAGAAGGAATATCCTGCATCGAGGCATTTTCATGCGGGTTGGTTCCGGTTATCTCTGACAGCAAACGCAGTGCAACAAAACAATTTGCACTGGGTGCAATGAACCTGTTTAGGTCAGGCGATGCTTCACATTTGGCTGAAAGAATTGATGCCTGGATTGAAAATCCACAAGGATTAATCGAGGTTGGGAACATGTATGCTCAGTATGCTAAAAAATACTCGCTCGAGAATAGTATCAGAAAGATGGAAAAGGTATACAAACTGGCAGGATGTGAAGAAAAGCACTCGCAATCCTATATTTGGAGAGCCACTTATCGATTTTTTTCATCCATGTTTTATTATCTCATTGCAATTCCCCTTATCTTTTTATGGACTCGTGTAGTATTAGGAGTAAGGGTAGTTGGCGAGAGACGATTACGCAACCTTGAAGGTGCAATAACAGTATGCAATCATGTTCACCTGCTTGACAGTGCTCTTGTAGGG
>JAAZHD010000196.1 GCA_012510895.1 Clostridiales bacterium | reverse complement strand
TACTCAACTTCCACTTGCATCAGAAAACCCGTACAGTTGTATATCTGAATATAGGTCTCCACATCGTATTCATTGAGATCGGAGTAGATTACAAGCTCCGGCATATGGCATGAAAGCCCCGGTATCATGTCATGGTCCCGTATCATCTTAAGATAGTCAGGCAGCCTGTCAATTATCTTTTTATTCTTATTAACCATCTGTTCTACTGAGGAGTGATGGGGAAGGCAGAAGGCTGCGCCAAGCTTTTTACTGTTTGAAATCACTTTCTCGTCATCTTTTCTTGCGTCTGCATTATCGTCTACATTGATAATAGGCGTGTCAATGATAATCATTTCTTTTCCTGTACGATCCTCGGCAAGTTTTACCGCATCCACCAGATGAGGACTGTTCACAAAGGGCCCCATTATGGCATTGATTCCGGCATTAAGGAAAACCTCAAGTATATCTGCAATGACTTGAGGCGAACTGTGCTTGTTTCTGATCATATTGTCAGCTGCAAGGCTGGTATGACTGTAACCCAGAATCCAGTTGGTACCTATTATCATTCTGGGAAGAGACACGCCGCCCACATCGGTTCGGGGAAACATTTTTCCCATAACTATACTCCCCTTCATATATTATTTTCTTCAATAGAGTCAAATCATTAAGCTTTATTTCCGCTGCCGCCGTGATGAACAAGAGTGTTGGCATGATCCAGTTAACTAAAGTATATTACATGCTTATGCTTTATATCAATAGCCGATGCAGCATTAAACATGGCTTGAAAAGAATTAGTTCAAAGATCGGTTGATGCTGTTGACAAATATATTCTATCAGAATAAAATAGTATTAACTTATTCTATCCTGGTAGAACTTAATAAAGGAGCATATTGGATGATAATAAAATTATTTGACTCTGAGCTTAAGGTCATGGAAGTTCTGTGGGAATATGGCGATACCACTGCCAAGCGTATTGCAGAAATTCTCAAGGAGCAGGTGGGATGGAGCAAAACCACCACCTATACCGTAATCAAGAAGTGTATTGAAAAGGGTGCCATAGAGCGCAAAGATCCGAACTATATCTGCCGTCCCTTAATAACTAAGGAGCAGGTACAGGAATTTGAAACAAGCGAGCTTATTAATAAAATGTATGACGGCGCAGCCGATCAGCTTGTTGCTTCTCTTTTAGACAGCAGGAAACTTTCTTCTCAGGAGATAGAGAGATTAAAGAAGCTCATAAATGATTTGGAATGATACGGGAAATACGGAATGTGGCAGGTGGTAGCTGTGAAGATTTTACAAACCAGTCTTTCGGCAGCTCTTATTATCTTGATTGTGCTTACCCTTCGTTTGCTTACCATCAACAGGCTGCCCAAAAAGACTTTTGTTATCCTATGGAATATTGTTCTCTGCCGTTTGCTTATTCCCTTTAATATTCCTTTGTCCCTGAATAAATACAGCATTTTTAACGGCGGTGAATATGGATTACCTCAGGTAAAACATACTGTTCAGATTGTTCCCGATACATTTATACACTATATTGCCGATCCAAAACCCCCAGCCGGCGCTGCAACGGGCGGGGTGCCGGAAATATCGTCAAATCCGATTGATGTCATGTCCTTTTTACCGGACCGGCCTTTTGTTACAATTATATGGTCAGCAGTTGCAATTATAATTGCCCTGTTCTTTTTGATAACACATTTACGGTGTCTTAGAGAATATAAAGCTGCGCTTCCCATAGCCGATTATTATCAATTTCAGGGCTTAACTGCATATCCTGCAAGAAAAACCGTTCAGATAAAACAGCTGGATACTATTTCAGTTCCACTGACTTACGGAATCCGAAAACCTGTGATACATATTCCAAAGATAATAAATTGCACTGAAGAATGGCGCCTTAAATATATAATATTCCATGAGCTCATACATATTAAGCATTATGATGTGCTTAAAAAGCTGCTGCTTGCCGCGGCATTGTGCATTCACTGGTTTAACCCCATGGTATGGGTCATGTATATACTTGCCAATCGTGATATTGAACTGGCTTGTGATGAAGCTGTTGTGCGGGCATTTGGTCAAACATCGAGGACACCTTATGCTTTGGCCTTGATTAATATCGAGAAGGTCAAAGCCGGCCTTTTACCTCTGTGCAGCGGTTTTAACAAAAAGGGCACAGAGAAAAGGATAATATCAATTATGAAAGCAAAGGAACCTGCTCTTTTAACCCGGGTGCTCTCCCTTGCTCTAGTTTTTATAATGATGTTTGCCTCCGCTGCTTCTCATGTGGAAGCAAAGACGGAACCAAAAGAAAAGGAGCTTTTCAGGATAGCCATGGGTGATGATGTGGATAAATATACAGGCAGCATCAACCGGGTTGACGAAGAGAGCGGCAAGGTAATAACCCGGGATTATTCAATTCGCATTGAGAACACTATTTTTACAGATCACAATATATATGCAATTGTGGCAGTGGAAGGTGATCTGCCGGAGGATTTTGTCATGAGCGGGCGTATTGTCGATCCGAAGGATACTCCCAATATTCCTAGATGGGAGTATATGCTGTTTGGCAGCATGGAGGAAATAGGTTTTAAAGACGGGATACGCTATTTTTTCTGCAGTGCTGTCATTACC
>JAAZHD010000195.1 GCA_012510895.1 Clostridiales bacterium | reverse complement strand
GACACAATCTAAAAGTGCTGAGATTCGACCCTGATACGAGACAATTTTATGAACAAGACTTTTCAGTAGACCAAATTGAAAAAACTGTAACGGTTAGAAGCTATAATCCCGGCATTTTTGTGGTAGTTGAAAAGTAGGGAGGGGAGAAGATGAGGAAATACCCGCGAATAGTGTCTTTGATATTAATATTTGCATTGCTTTTCACTACAATTCCTGTAGCTGACTTTAGAGAAGCATTTGCCTTTGATCCGAATGATTTTACCGTGACTAAAGTTACCATAAGAAAGGACTTTGACAGTGCCCAAGTTCAAACAGGAATGCATATAACAATCACCGGCAAAAACTTATCCGGAGCCAAAGTGCTGGCCATCAGTTCTGGAATACCGATAGATTTAGGCAAGCCGGCTATTGATTCTGATGGGGTACTGTATTTTGAATTTAAAACCAGCTCACAGTGGGAAAAACTTAAAGACATAACAGGAATCATGGTTGAAGGCAAGGAAATTCCCTTGGGAAACAAAGGCCAGATGCCAACAATTACTTCTGTTACCCCTAAAGTAAAGGCTGAAGTGGATACACTTGTTATTAAAGGTGCAGATTTTAAACTTGTGGAAGACAATAGTGATGAATTTACAGTTAAATATGGCCGAGGTGTATCATATAAGGAAATCGACAAAAGTTTGTTTGATGATATTAACACTGATGATATTAACACTGTTGAAATCAGCCAACCCTCAGGAGAACTAGGACTTCAACACATTAACATTGAGCGACGGTTTGCAACTGCAAAAGTAGAATTTGGTGGAAATAAAAATCGTGTAGACATAGAGATATTATATGTGTACAATGGACAATTCCGACTGATAAAAGATCTTGATATTAGTAGTGATATTGAAATGTATCCAAACCGTGGAATTCCGGGTAGTCGTGTGTATTTCACGGGCACTACGCTAGGCGATTACGATGTGTACTTTTTAAAGGATGTAGATGGCATCGATACCTACAAGACAACCAACCGAGGCCAAAATCCCACCTACCAGCCGGGAAAAATCGTAAGCGGCACTAAAGAACCGGACATCCTCACAGTAGAAGTGCCAAATATTTCTGCTGGTGAGTATTTTGTGGTGCTTACCAACAAAGTAGGGAGTGGTAATCCTGCTGAGTTAGTAACCCGTGAGCGGGTTCATTCGGAAAAATTTACTGTAATCCAAGGGGCTCGAAGCGCAACTATAGATACTGTACAACCGAATCAAGGGCCTGATTCCGGGTCAAGGGTTACCATAACCGGTAGATATTTAGGAAGTTTGAATATTGATGATCTTAAATTAGGTTCCTATACGGTAAATTTGATAGAAACAGATGAAGGAGAACTGGAGATACAATACAGCTTCCCAGAAGAAAGCGAAGAACTGGAGATACAATACAGCTTCCCAGAAGAAAGCGAAGAAGAAAGCACTTATCGAAATGCAAAGATTACTTCTTTAGTAAAGAAAGTGAAGGTTATCATTGGGAATCAGGCTAGAGTCCTTGCGACTTCACAATTTAGTCCAGATATAGATAGATTAGAAGTGGAAATACCCCCAATTGACATAGGAAACGAACCTGTAAAAGATGTTGTAGTTGAGACCACTACCACTATTATTACAGAAGATGGTAAGAGCAATGAAAAAACATACACCTTTACCGAACGGGCAGAACTTCCAAAAGGTTACACCTTTATATCGAGCAGAGTCAAGCCTGAAGTTGGGTACACAGTTCCAGATGAAATCCATGTAGTCAAAAAAGATGGAACCGATGATGAATATGTAATCCCGCAGGACTTATTGATAGGTATATACGGCAAAAATTTCACAGTTTATAGATACGTATATAATGAACAAACAAGAGCTTCATTTCCAATTGTTAGTTTTGGAGATATAGAACTAAATAAGAACAAAAAAGATAGCATACAGCTGTATGTAATGGATGATAACGGCAATATAATGGACGGGACGCCGGGTAATGAAACTGGAAGTAAAATACTAGCTGTAATTCCTGCAGAAACTGTTGTTCCAAAAGAATATATTGATACTAATGTGCCTGTTATAGTAACAAATCCAGTCAGAAATTCATCAAGTCCCGGTCTTTCTTCGGAAGACTCGGTGATGGTTAGATTTACCCTGGTAAAAGAAGATAAAATACCCGTCATCGAAAGTGTTACACCCGATGTGGTTACGGTAGATGGTGGAGAGACTGTTACTATAAAAGGTAGCAACTTTTTACAAGATGTGAAAGTATTAATCGACGGTCGTGAAGTTTCAGGTGTCACTCGAGAAGGTGATGGCAAAACACTTACTTTTAAAGCACCTCCTGGCAGGGAGGGGACCACTCAGCTTCAGGTAATAAATCCAGGCGGCGGCATTGCAATAAGGGAATTTAACTATGTTAAAACTTATACAGATCCTAAGATTGCTGATTTCTCTCCAAAAAATGGAAATACAGGCACATTAGTTTTAGTCAAAGGTGATAATTTCCTGTCGCCAGATCCAACATCAACTGCTCTAACTACATCAGAAATTTATAAACTAGTTGGTACCAGGATACTTCTCCAGAATAGAGATATCAACGAATATAATGTTAACCAAAATACTCACTGAATTGAGCTTCAATATTATGCATCACCTGAAAATAATGAGATTTTGAGAATTGAAGAAGCTGATGATGGCAGACAATATTTGAAAATGGCCGATTACTGGCATAGTGTGGTTTTCACAGATGAGTCCG
>JAAZHD010000194.1 GCA_012510895.1 Clostridiales bacterium | reverse complement strand
GTTCATGGTCCTGCGACAATTGCCAAAAAACTGCCTAGCTCTGATTTTAGATTTCGTTTTTATTTAAACAATCAAACTAGAAGAACTAAGCTTAACCCGCCTAACCTAAAGGCGGTTATTTTTTAATACAATCAAATTAGGCCGCTTTTTCACACCATTACGATGTTTATAATCAAATAACAGTACAGTTTTGTCTTTTTGATAAGCCAAATCTCCTTCCAAGTGCAGAGGATAGGAATAATAATCTAAATGTGTCCACCTTAAAATCTGTTTTGGTGTGCAATCCTGCCATTTAGGCAAATATTGTTCCACATTTTCCTTATTTTGAAGAAACTTATACAGCCAGGAAGATAATTCCTTTATTTCGTTATGGGGTGGTTCCAACCCTTCAGGATATTTTCCGGGTTTTTCATGACGTACAAAATCAAATCTAAGAAGTTGACAAAACAAATACATCTGCACACTGTCTAATGTTTTTGCGTAATTAAGCAGATGCTCGTAAATACAAATTTTACTGTGGGAGTATCGATAAAGCCCCTTGTTATACCAGTAGTCTGCCATGTCTTTAAAGACCTTTTATGCATCACCATTGTTAATGTCAATTAAATAAGCTACCGATTTCTCAAATCGATGAGAATTATAGTATATTTCTATCAATTTTTCTATTCTTTTTAATAAGTCTAACTCTTCAAATGATAAAACATGATTGCATAAAACTTCATAAGGTGGATAATCGGTATACTGATAGTTATAATCCTCCGCTTTTTCTCTAAGTCCGGATCCCTTAAGCAATTTTAAAAAACCAAGCTGTAACCTGTGTGGCCGCATCTGCAGAACATGATTAACAGATTGGGCCATAGAGTATATGTCTTCATCGGGAAGCCCTGCTATTAAGTCCAGATGAATATGAATATTATCTAGTTCTATCAGATTTAAAACTGCTTCTCTTATTTTATTTATGTTTGTTTTTCTTTCTATAAGCGATAATGTACTATCCCTTGTACTCTGAACTCCGATTTCAAATTGAAATAATCCAACCGGAGCTGTTTTTAATACATCTAACATTTCTTTATCTATCAGGTCGCCTGCCATCTCAAAATGGAAATTGGTGCTTCCCCCTAAAGATATCAAATATCTGAAAATTTCCTTAGCTCGTTCAGCATTACAGTTAAAAGTGCGATCTACCAATTTAACTTGGGAAACTCCAGAGCGAACGAACCATGCTAATTCCTGTTTAACTCTGTCCATTGTCAAAAAACGAACTTTGCCAGTGGTAGAAGAAAGACAGTATTGACATCGATATGGACAGCCTCTGGATGTTTCATAGTAAATAATTTTATTTTTTAGTCCTGATAAACCTTCTTCATATGCAAAAGGTACAGAATCCAATTCTATTAATTTACGAGGTTGATTGGTAACAATCCTGACTTCATTTCTCCATATTAATCCATTCACATGCTCTAGGTCTTTGCCCTGAGTCAGGCTATTTAATAATTCGTAAAAGGTCTGCTCCCCTTCTCCCTTAATTATATAGTCAATCAAATGATTATTATACAGAAGCTCTTCCCCGTCATAAGAGACCTCAGGACCGCCCAGCAAAATTTTGCAATCAGGAAGTATCTTCTTTATAGTACTGATAATATCAAGAGTGGGCCGTATGTTCCAAATGTAACATGAAAAACCTAATAGCTGCGGCTTCTCTGCAGCCAAAGAAGATATTATATGATCCAGCGGATCATTTATTGTGAACTCCATGATCCTAATATAAGGATATTTATTGCGGCAATATGCACGTAATACTCGTAATGCCAGGTTGCTATGTATGTATTTTGAATTCAATGTAGTTAATATAATATTCATAAATGTATTATAACCCTCCCTCTATTATCTTTCATTTTCTCTCGTATTCTCTCTCAATCTTAGGATTTCACTTTGTTGTTAAGAGAACCACTCACGGATATAACGCATTTCAATGCTTTGTTGCCTGAAATATGGGAAAAT
>JAAZHD010000193.1 GCA_012510895.1 Clostridiales bacterium | reverse complement strand
GTATAGAGGACATAATACGGCTGCCCGTCGTGTCCAGGGAAAAGTCGCTTGAGCCTGTTGGCAACAACAGGCCTAGATAGATGATCATTCGCGACAGAACTCGGCTTATGGCTTAGCTCACTTTTTGAACATATTTTATTTTTACATACATTTAAAATAAAAAAGTATCTCATTTTTTCCCTTTGAGATACTTTTTATTGTAACAGATATCGGCTTTTATCCAGCTGACCGGCAAACTCACAGGCATCTTCGCCTTCGGCTATTATTGTGAGCGGCTGATGTGCCATTAAGGAGATTATGCCCATCATACTCTTACCGTCTACGATTTTGTTGCATGCTTTCACTTTAATATTGCAGCGGTATTTTGAACTCAATATTATGAAATCTCTGATTTCAGCAAGATTATTCAGCTGGACCTTTCGTTTTATCACTAGCTATTCACCCCCTTAAAATTTATTATGACATATGAGAAAAAAATATGCAATCTGTCAAACAACCAATAATTTACATGTGAATTCAGTTAATTTGACAATAATTTTGAAAGCATTTTTAGCATTTTTATTGGACATACCGGCCGCTTATGTTTAATATATTAATGTGCTTTACTGTGCATTATGATGAATTACTGATTTAAGAGGAGCTGATATAATGAGCAAACGGAAAGATTACATAAACTGGGATGAATATTTTATGGGTATTGCCTTGCTGTCCTGTCACAGAAGCAAAGATCCTGCCACACCGGTAGGAGCCTGTATAGTAGATAAGGCTTCCAATCGTATATTAAGCGTCGGATATAATGGTTTTCCCATTGGCTGTTCCGATGATGAATTTCCATGGGAAAGGGAGGGAGATACTTTAGATACAAAGTATCCCTATGTGGTTCATGCTGAGCTGAATGCCATATTAAATAATCGTAGTGCTTCTTTTGAAGGAAATAAGATATATACAACTCTGTTTCCCTGTAATGAATGCACTAAGGCTATTATTCAGGCAGGTATAAAAGAAATCATCTATCTAAGCGATAAATATGCTGATACTGACAGTGTAAAGGCATCCAAAAGAATGTTACAGGAGGCCGGTGTCAAAATACGCCAGTTTAAAAGCGATTTAAAAAGCCTGACATTATCCTTTTTACCTGAGCCGCCTAAAAATTCATAATCAATCTCCTCCTTTTTGACATAATATAAAAAAGATATTTGTATCAGCAAATCAGGGAGGGATGGTTATGGCAGGCAAGGGACGAGTTCGAAAAATGTTCCCGGGAGGGAATACAGTCAAAGGGCCTTATTTTTTGTTTGAAGACATGATTAAGCCTGCAGTCAATCGGGTTTTGATAATCAAAGGCGGACCGGGGACCGGTAAATCCACCATGATGAATGCAATCAGCCGGGAGCTGACAGGCAGGGGGTATAATGCAGAACATTACCACTGCTCTACAGATCCCGATTCTTTGGACGGAATTGTGATTCCCGAGCTGGGAGTTGCCATACTGGATGGAACTCCACCTCATCCGTTTGAACCTGTATTGCCCGGTGTCAGGGACGAGATTGTAGATTTGGGAGAATACTGGGATACCAGCGCCATTACTCCACATAAAGAAGAAATTGAAAGAATAAACAAAAGAGGCAATATGCTGTTCAAAACAGCTTTCAGCCTATTAAAGCAGTCTAAACTGGCTTATGACCAATGGCAATGGTATGTGGAGGAATCCATGGACCGTACTGCATATAACCGTTTGGCAAAACGGCTCTCAGAAAAGGTGTTTGAGGGATATAAGACTGATTACCGGGCTGCTTCCTATGCAAGACATTTATTTGCTTCCGCCTTAACTCCTAAAGGCATAATAGATTTTAAAGACAGCCTGGTAGAACGGAATATGTATATTTACAGTATTAAAGGTCAGCCTGGAACCGGGGTGAAGGAGCTTATCATGCGTATTGCATCAGATGCAGAGGAAATGGGCTTATATACAGAACAATATCATTGTCCCTTTGAACCGGAAAAATTGGATATGCTGATTATACCGGAGCTAGGTAAGGCAGTTATGAACACGAACCCTCCTGAGCACAGAGATCCCGCGATTTGGCCTGAGGCCGGGATGATTGAGGAGATAGACCTGAACCGATGTATAAAACGTTTCTGTCTGGATGATTATGAGGAAGAAAGAAGAGACGCCGAAAGCCGCTTTCGTCAGTTGTTGAATAAGGGATTGGAGTATATATCAAGAGCCAGGGCTGAACATGGGAAAAAGGAAAAGTTTTATGGCAAGGCCATGAATTACGATCTGGTTGAAGCCAAGAAAGAGGAAATTTTAAATCGCATTTTGGAAAGTTCCCAATAACATATTTTTTGCTTGTTGATAAAACCAGCTTGTTGTATTATCATAGTTTGGTAAATTTGATATGTAAAGGGAATGAGGACAATAGATGTTTACAAGAGATGATATAAGAAATATTGCCATAATTGCTCATGTGGACCATGGCAAAACCACTTTGGTGGACCAGATGCTCAGACAAAGCGGCGTTTTTCGAAAGAATCAGCAGATAGAGGAGAGGGTACTGGATTCCAATGACCTGGAAAGAGAAAGAGGCATCACAATTTTATCCAAGAATACGGCAATCAGATATAATAACCTTAAGATAAATATTGTAGATACCCCCGGTCATGCGGATTTTGGCGGAGAAGTGGAACGCATCCTGAAAATGGTCAATGGTGTATTGTTGCTGGTAGATGCATTTGAAGGACCTATGCCTCAGACTAGATTTGTACTTAAAAAAGCATTGGAGCTTGGTCATCCTGTGATTGTAGTAATTAATAAAACAGACCGGCCTGGCGCCAGGCCTAATGAAGTCATAGATGAGGTGCTGGATTTGTTTATTGAGCTCGAGGCAGATGAGTCTCAATTGGAATTTCCCTTTGTTTTCACTTCAGCTAAAAATGGTACCGCCTCCCTTAGTATTAATGAACAAGGAGAAAATTTAAAACCTCTGTTTAATATAATTGAGGAATATATTCCTGCACCCGGCGGGGATCTGGAAGGTCCCCTGCAAATATAGGTTTCTGCCATTGATTACAATGACTATATAGGCAGGATAGCCATAGGGAAAGTTGAACGAGGCAGGATAAAGGCCGGAGAAGAAGTCTTGTTATGTAATCCCCAGGGTGAACAAAAAATAGTGAAGGTCACAAATCTCTATAAGTTTGAAGGCTTAAAACGAACGCCGGTGGAAGAAGCCTGGTTAGGTGACATTATAGCCGTTTCTGGGGTGGAAGGCATAAGTATAGGGGCTACCATATGTGATATCAATCATCCTGAACCTTTGCCCTTTGTTAATATCTCAGAGCCGACCATTTCTATGACCTTCTCAGTGAACACCAGTCCCTTTGCAGGTCAGGAAGGCAAGTATGTTACTTCCAGAAACTTAAGAGACAGATTGTTCAAGGCAGCATATACGGATGTGAGTTTACGGGTTGAAGAGACCCAGTCTCTTGATGCTTTTAAAGTATCAGGGAGAGGGGAACTGCATCTGTCCATTCTTATCGAATCAATGCGAAGGGAAGGATACGAATTTCAGGTATCCAAACCAACTGTTATATACCGCGAAATAGAAGGTAAACTGCACGAACCCATGGAACGGGTTACTATAGATGTACCTGAGAATTACACCGGCATAGTTATTGAGAAAATGGGCGCTCGCAAAGGTGAGTTAATTAATATGGCTGCAGGCAAGGGCGGCAATGTAAGGCTTGAGTTCTCAATACCTTCACGGGGGCTTTTCGGCTATCGTTCTGATTTTATAACTGATACCAAAGGAGAAGGTATTCTGAATGCTGTATTTGACGGATATCAACCATATAAGGGTGATATAGCCAGACGCAATCACGGTTCCTTAATAGCGTCTGAAACCGGGACAGCTTTGGCTTATGGTATTAATAATGCTCAGGAGAGGGGACAGATGTTTATAGAACCCGGTGTTAAAGTTTATGAAGGAATGGTAGTGGGAGAAAACAGCCGGCCTAATGATATCGAGGTCAATGTCTGCAAAAGGAAACATGCGACCAACATACGGGCCGCAGGATCCGACGAGGCAATACGCTTAATACCGCCTAAGCTATTAAGCCTGGAGCAGGCTTTGGAGTTTATTAATGATGATGAATTTGTTGAGATTACACCGGTGAGCATACGAATCCGCAAAGCTGTTTTAAATGCAGCCCAGCGCAAAAGAGCTCAGAAAAGGAATTAATGCGTTTTTTCTTATAGCAAGAAAGAATGGCATATGTTATAATTAAATCAAGGTTTCGAAAATTATAATAAGCTGGGAGGCGGTTACCATGATAAAGTTTATCATTGGTCCCAAGGGCTCCGGCAAAACAAAAAAAGTAATAGCTTTGGCAAATAAAGCCCTTGAGGACTGCAAAGGCGAGATTGTTTTTGTAAATGGAAGCGATCGCCAGATGTTAGACCTGAATCACCAGATTCGGTTTGTAAATCCTAAAGAATTCGGTATAAGAACAATGAGTGAATTATACGGTTTCTTATCAGGGATGGTGGCTCGAAACTACGACACCGACCAAATCTACATTGACAGCTTGCTGGATATGAGCAAGGGGGATTTGGAAGAGATAAGAGCCTTCCTCCTCGACATAAAGAAACTATCAGATAAATTTAATATAAAGTTTTTTATAACCATGAACGGAAATCCCAACGATGCGCCTGCCTTCTTACAGGAATACATCGCATAACAGCAGCAGACCCGCAAAGCCGAGGAGAATTTCCTTGGCTTTCTTTTATATTCAGCCTCCCAGGTCGAAATAGATAGATAAATTCAAAGGCTTTCTCGAAAGAGAAAGCCTTTTCTGTCCTTTTAAGAAGCAAAGAGCCATCTTATCACTTTAAGTTGCGCGGATCGATAACCCTGAGTTATAATTAATTCAATTGAGAAAATAGAAAAAATGGGGTTTAGTAATGAATTATCACAGCACAAGAAATCAAAACTTAAACTATCGATCCAAAGATGTAATCATACAGGGTCTTTCTTCAGAAGGCGGGTTGTATGTTCCTGAAGAAATACCTCTTGTTTCCATGAGCGATTTACAGGAAATGATCTTCTTGAATTATAAGGAAAGGGCAAATAGAATTTTGGCCCTGTACCTTACGGATTACACTGAGGAAGAATTAGATAAATGTGTAGAACAGGCTTATTCAGACCGGAAATTTACATCAAATGATATTGCGCCGGTGACACAGCTTGATGAAGGATTGTATGTATTGGAGCTATGGCATGGTCCTACCTGTGCTTTTAAGGATATGGCTCTTCAGATTTTACCACATTTACTGACTACTGCTGTGGATTCTGCTGATGAAAAAAAAGAAGTTCTTATACTGACTGCTACATCCGGAGATACAGGCAAAGCTGCCTTAGAAGGATTCCGTGATGTACCCGGAACACGGATTCTGGTTTTTTATCCTGATAAAGGCGTCAGCCTGATGCAGGAACTGCAGATGGTAACCCAGGAAGGCAGCAATGTGATGGTTGCGTCAGTAAATGGGAATTTCGATGACGCTCAGACAGGGGTAAAAATGATTTTCCAGGACAAAGAATTGGAAGAAAAAATGAGGGAAAAAGGTTTCAGCTTTTCCTCAGCCAATTCAATTAATTGGGGACGGCTGGTACCCCAAATTGTCTATTATTTTTCCGCATATCTGGATTTGGTTAAAGAAGGCCGCATTGCCCTGGGCGACACATTTAATGTGGTTGTCCCCACCGGCAATTTCGGTAATATCCTGGCTGCCTGGTATGGGCGCTGTATGGGCCTGCCTATTCACCGTTTGATTTGTGCTTCCAATGATAACAAAGTGTTGACCGACTTTATTCGAACGGGAGTTTATGACAAAAGACGGAAATTTTATCAGACTATATCTCCTTCCATGGATATTTTGGTATCCAGCAATCTTGAGCGTTTGCTTTATGAGATAAGCGGACGCAGCGATGCTCAGGTGCGCAAGTGGATGAACGAACTGTATGAACAAGGGTATTATAAGGTGGAAGGCATAGGTCTTAAAGAGATTCAATCAGTATTATGGGGCGGATATGCAACAGAAGAAGAAACTTTGACTGCAATAAGGGAAACCTTCCTTAAAACCGGTTACACCATGGATACCCACACGGCAGTAGGTAAATGGGTATATGACAGGTACAGAGAGGAAACTGGTGATAACAAAACCGCTGTTCTGGCATCTACTGCCAGCCCCTTTAAGTTTCCGGAAGATGTGCTGAAAGCTATACAGGGTGATGACTTTGAAGGGTACGAAATTGAGCTTCTGAACAAGCTGGCGGAGAAAAGCGGTATGGAGATACCAAAGCCCCTCCGGAATCTGAAGCATAATACCATACGCCATACAGCTAATTGTGAAGTCAGCCAAATGAAAAACCTGGTTATGTCATTTATTGGTTTGTAGGAGAGGATAGTATGAAACTTGGCTTGGTTCAGATGAACCCAACCATTGGGGACATTGAAGGAAACAAAAAAACCATTTTGACCTATGTAAGGCGGGCGCGGCAAGAAGGGGCAGATCTGGTGGTATTCCCTGAATTGGTTCTGACAGGGTGGCCTCCAAAGGGGCTCCTGTTACATAAGGATTTTTTGCTGGCGGTTGAAAAGGCATTGGAAGAGATTCAGTCACACAGTCAGGGAATCGGGATATTGCTTGGAACTGTGCTGCCTGCAAAAAACAGTAATAAGCTGACTAACAGCGCGGTTTTAATGGAGGACGGGAAAATTATAGGTCGGGTTGACAAATGCAGACTCAGGAATGATTCCATGTTTCAGGAAACTGCATATTTCCTGCCTGCATCAGAAACAGGCGGCTATAAATTCTTAGAGTTTCGCAATACCCTGTTAGGTGTTTTTATAAATGATGTTTTTCCAGATGAATACTGCATGACCAGTTGGTCAACAAGCATTTCAGAACAGAATAAACCAACCCTTCTAATAAATCTGTCTGCCGTTCCATATCATTATCGCAGCCTTAAAAAGAGACAGGCTGATCTGTCCGGATTGGCTGAGAAACTGCAAACTCCTTTGTTTTCGGTTAATCAGGTTGGAGGCAACGATGAACTGATTTTCGACGGCTCCAGCATGGTTTTTGATAAATACGGGAAACTGAGAGGCATGGCAAAACATTTTGATGAAGATTTTTTCCTGATTGATACTGAAAAAATTTCTTTATATCCCGAATTGATCTTTCCTCAGGAAGATATCTCCTGGGTATACCGGGCACTGGTATTAGGACTCAGGGATTATTTCCAGAAAGCCGGATTTAAAAAACTTGCATTAGGCTTAAGCGGAGGAATTGATTCTGCTTTGGTAGCCTGTCTGGCAGCAGATGCTCTTGGAAATGATAATGTACTGGGGGTATCCATGCCTTCCAGATATTCTACGGATCATAGCAAAGATGATGCCAGGCGGCTGGCAAATAATCTAAAAATAGAATACCGGGTTTATCCCATTGAAGAGCTTTTCTCTGCTTATATAAAACTCTTCAATCCGGGAGGGGAGGTCATAGGCGATCAGGCAGAGGAAAATATTCAGGCTCGCATCCGCGGGAATCTGCTGATGTTTATCAGCAACCGGGAAGGGCACATTGTAGTCAATACCAGCAATAAATCAGAGGCATCAGTAGGATATACCACTTTATATGGTGACATGTGCGGCAGTCTGTCTCCTTTGGCTGATATACCTAAAACAATGGTTTATGAGCTGTGTAAATATATTAACAGGGACAGGGAAGTCATTCCGGCTAATATTATAACAAAGCCGCCTTCAGCGGAGCTCAGACCCGGCCAATTGGACCAGGACAGTCTTCCTGATTACTCTGTATTGGATCCTATAATCGAACTGTATAAAGAAGAGAGATTGCCTGCTGAAGAAATAGTAAGCCGGGGTTATGAAAAAGAAACGGTGTCAAGGATTATAAATATGCTGGACAGGACAGAATATAAGAAAAGGCAGATGCCTCCCATGTTAAAGGTTACCTCTTCTTCCCTTGGGGCAAGAATGCCCTTAATACAAGGATTTCGTAGGAATGAATAAACAGCGCGTTGCTGTTTGAGAATGAAATTAGAGTTTATATATAAGTATAGACGGAGTCGAACCTTCAAGGAAGTGAGAACATGGAAATTTTTCGCGAAGGAGATGTTATTTGTATAAATTTAGAAGGTGATATCTCTTTCAGTAACGAAGATAAAATAAGAGAGAGTATTATAAAGGCATTGCGGCAAACAGACAAAACGGCTGTCATCAATCTTTCAAGAGTAGATTTTATGGATAGTTCCGGCATAGGTATTTTTGTAACTATACTGAAAAGGATTAAGGAAAACGGAGGAATTCTTATCCTGGAATATCCTCAGCCGGGGATTCAGAAGTTTCTTGAAATGACCAGGCTTGATCAAGTTATTGAGATTCGTAAGACGGAAGAGCCAAAGACAGGCAGCTGGCCGGAGGCAGGGAAGACTGATAAACCGGTAATATAAAAATAACAATAAGAAGTAAGCGGGTTAGTTTTATTCCGCTTGCTTTTTTTATATTGACAAAAAAAGAGGATTAGGCTACCATATAACTGGTTAGTTACTTATCAGGAAGTTAGGAATAGAAGATATTGTAAGAAGATTTAAGAGGGGAGAGCAAAATTTGTCTTCAGGTCGAAGAAGGGATTCCTCCAGAACCAAAAGGGAGATTCTTTTTGCTGCAGAACAGGAATTCGCCGAGAAGGGCTTCTATGGGGCCAGAGTTGATCAAATTGCCAAATTGGCTAATATAAATAAAAGAATGATATATGAATACTTTGGCAATAAGGAAGAGCTTTACAAAACGGTCTTGGTCCATGTTTACGGACGACTGGGTGAACGGGAAACAAAACTGCTTGATCAGGAAATTGACCCGGTTGATGCTGTTAAAAAGCTTATACGTTTACACTTTGATTTCCTTCGGGATAATCCTACCTATGTCAGCTTGCTATTATGGGAAAACTTAAATCAAGGACATAGTTTTGAAAGGAAAGGAATAAAAGAAATCCGTGATCCAGCCCTTCAGCAGATTCGAAAGGTAATACGCAGGGGAAAGGCAGAAGGAGCGTTTCGAAAAGAGGCAGATGAAGACCAGTTTCTTTTGTCTTTGCTAACATTTAGTTTTCCCTACTTCTCAAATCGTTTTACATT
>JAAZHD010000192.1 GCA_012510895.1 Clostridiales bacterium | reverse complement strand
GCTCTATTTGACGCTTACAAATATACGGTTAATTCTTTAATTGAATGGAAAGATGAGAATCAGGGGTCATGTATTGAGAGGCTGCTGTGGATGGATGATGAAATAGCATATGTAATTGATATACATAAAAATAAAATTCCTTACATTCGTAGGCTTGATGATATTGAAGTTGCGCTAGCAGAGAATAGGGCAGAAATAAAAGAGGAAGATAATTTCATAGTTATATTAAAGGAAGAAGATATACCCGAAAAACATAAGGCAATCAGAGATAAGTCATGGGAGATTATTAAAGAAATGGCAGATAAGGAGCCGGATATTTATCAATCAACTTTTAGAAGGAAGTTAATAAAAAAAGCATCTGAGAATTATGGGATAAGCGAACCATGGATTCTAGAATATTTAAAACGGTACTGGAAAAGGGGAAAAAACCGGAATTCATTATTACCTGATTATCGAAATTGCGGTGCAAGGGGGAAAGAAAGAAAGGCTGGAGATGTGAAAAGAGGAAGACCCAGAGCGAATCAAAGTGTTAAAGGAGAAGGAATTAATGTTACAGAAGATATTAAAAGAATCTTTCGTATTGCAGTAAACAAGTATTACTACACCACAGCCAAAAATTCTTTGACCTTGACTTACGAACTTATGAGAAAGGAATACTTTAATGATGGATTTAAAGAAGAAAATGGAGTAACTATACCAATTTTAAAACCGCAATCACAAATACCTTCATTCGGACAGTTTAGATACTGGTTTTATAAAGAACGTGACTTAAAAAAAGAGATAACTAGTAGATACAGCAACAAAAAGTACCAAAAACGGTACAGACCTATTATAGGCAGTTCCATGGATGGAGTATTTCAGCCAGGGGAGTTTGAGATAGATTGCCAAGTAGGAGATGTTTATCTGGTATCAAGGTTCAATCGGAATTGGATAATAGGGAGACCTGCTATATATGCTGTCATCGATAAATTCAGCCGTATAATTTGTGGAATTTACGTGGGTCTTGAAAGTGGTTCATACCTAGGGGCGATGATGGCACTTTTAAATGCTACGACAGATAAAGTGGAATTCTGCAAGCAGTACGGTATTGAAATTGAGGAGAAGGATTGGCCAGTGCATCATTTGCCGGAATCCATAACTGCTGACCGAGGAGAACTTGAGGGAGGAAATATTGAAAACCTTATAAATACACTTAATGTAAAAGTTAAAAATACGCCTCCTTATCGGGCGGACTTGAAATCAGCAATTGAAAGGTTTTTTGGGCTTACGAATGAACGGGTAAAGCCTTTTTTGCCAGGTGCTGTGGATTTAGATGGAAGGGAGCGAGGAGATAAGGACTATAGGATAAAAGCAAAATTGGATATAAACCAATTTACACAGATATTAATTAAATGTGTCTTGTATCAAAACAATCATTATCATTTAGATTATTATAAACGGGATGATGATATGATAGCGGATAATGTTCAATGCATTCCAATCGAACTTTGGAACTGGGGTATTGCAAACCGGGGTGGCACTCTTAGAACTGTTCCTGTGGATGTTATAAAACTAGCGTTGATGCCTACTGATACAGCAACTGTAACTCCTAAGGGAGTGAGGTATAAGGACATGTATTATGCATCAAAGGCCATGCTAAAAAATGGAGTATTTGCTGATGCACGTGTAAAGGGAAGATGGAGTGTAAAGATTAGTTACGACCCTAGAAATCTGAACTATATTTATGTCTATGATGAAAATCTTAATCAATATGAGAAATGCTTTTTAATTAACTCTGGTAACAGATACAAAGACAAGACAATTGAGGAGATAGAGTATCTTGTAGCAGTAGAGAAAATACAGAGAGAAAAAAATAAGGATAGTGTTGCACAAGCAAAAGCGCAGTTAATTACAGAAATTGAGGATATAGTCAAACAGGCAGAGGAGGACTACAAAAAAGAGACAAGCACTGTGGATGGTGATAAGCAGAGAATAAAGAATATACATGGAAATAGGAAGGCTGAAAAAGTGGCAAGAAGGATGGAAGAGGCTTTTGATTTAGGAAATAGTAATGGAAATAATCAAACCAATTTAGATGAGGAAGTTGAAACTGGAGAGACGGATACTTTGCAATTGTTGCTACGAAAACAAAAAGAGGTGATGTTGAATGAAGGAAGTGATGATACATAATGGTAGTATAGCAGTAGAAGCAGAATATAAAGAACAGGTAATTCCAGATTATAGAGGAAATCCATTTATAGAATCCCTTCCTAGCCTTCTTTCTACTCAAGAGGTAATTGAAAAATTGACTTTTTATCCTCAGTTTAATAAAAGGGAAAGACAATTAAACAAGCATTATCGTATTCATATGATAGATAGATTATTTCAGGTTTTTCAGCCTATTCCTATGACTATAGAACTGGAAAGAAAAATATCTCGTGTAATTAGGCAGGGGTATCTTTACCGCAATCCATTTGGCAACAGATTGGCTCAAGATTTTTATAGGGATTATCATAAGAATATCAGCAGCATAATGAATAATAAAGAATATTATCCGAGTTCATTAGGATTTACTTTGATAGGAATTTCAGGTATAGGAAAGACTTCTTCTCTTAATAGAATATTAGGCTTATATCCTCAAATAATTGTGCATTCTGAATATAAAAACATCCCATTTTCAATGTATCAGGTGGTATGGATAAAACTGGAGTGCCCTTACGATGGGTCAATCAAGGGTCTTCTATATGAATTTTTTTCGGTAATAGACAGACTATTAGGAACTAATTACTATCAAAAGTTGATGAGAACAAGGGCAACGACAGATGCCATGATGACAGTGATGAATCAGGTGGTAAGAAACTGTGCTCTAGGAATTTTAGTTATTGATGAGATACAGCATTTAAGTATGGCCAAATCTGGCGGAAGCGAAAAAATGTTAAATTTTTTTGTAAACCTTGTAAATAATGTAGGAGTGCCAGTCGTTTTAGTAGGAACTCCGAAGGCTGTAAAGGTACTCCAAGGGGATTTTAGGAAAGCACGAAGGGGGTCTGGTCTTGATGGTGATATGGTATGCGATAAGATTCCAAAGGG
>JAAZHD010000191.1 GCA_012510895.1 Clostridiales bacterium | reverse complement strand
TTTATGCATTCTACCGAGAAACGCATTCTGTTCTCTAAACTGCCGCCGTACTCATCTGTTCTCTTGTTCCACAATTCGGATTGGAACTGATCCATCAGGTAGCCGCCGTAACCATGGAGTTCAATGGCATCAACTTCTGCCCGTTTGGCAATGGCAGCACCCTCTGCCATTTTCTTAACAAGGAATTGGATGTCTTCTTTGGATAATTCTTTACATTTTAGTCCCGGGAACCAGAAAGAATCTACTTCACTGGCAGCATATGGCCTTACATCCGATGTGGTAAACTGCATACGACCCAGACCGGGTGTTAACTGGATGCAGAGCTTTGCTCCCTGATTGTGTATCCTTCTGGCTAAAAAGTTCAATTGTTCAAAGGACTTCGGGGTTTGCAGGATATTGCATGCCTTGGCTTCATACTTGGTGGTCACCTGGTTTGCACCGGTAATAATAAGTCCAAAGCCGCCCTTCGCCCGCTCTTCGTAATAACGGATTGAACGATCTGAGAAGGAGCCGTCCGGATCTGTGGATGTCCCCATGGGAGCCATGTAGATTCTGTTTCGCAGTTTCATTCCGCCTATTTGGGAGTGTTCTAAAATCTTCATAAAGTTTCCTCCTTGTTTATATATAAAAATAAATTTTTTGACTTTATTCATATATTGTATTACTATTGTTATAATTTGTATTACCATGGTAATAGTAACATATAGTTAAATTTCTGTCAATTACTTTTTGTAAATTTTTTAACAATCTTTTTAAGGGCATTAAGCCTGTGGTTTGTTCAGCTTGAAAAGAAACAGGTTTGTTGCTATGATTTGAAAAGAAACTACACTTTTATGGAAGGAATGCATTGATTCATGACCACTAAAGACAAAATATTTCGTACAGCAACCCGGTTATTCAAAGAAAAGGGATTCAATAATGTTACAGTAAATGATATATGTGATGCCTGTGAAATAACAAAACCAACTTTTTATTATCATTTGAGATCCAAGCAGGATATAATTCTTGAGTACTATGATCACGTTATTGAGAATCTGACCCCTGTTTTAATACAGATGCTGGATACCTCCAGTCACTGGGAACAAATTCTCCTGCTGTTTGACAGTTTAATAGATAATTTTATAGACCTGGGCAGTGATATCAACAGTCAGCTGCTTATTGTAAATCTCCAGGAAAACAAGAGAACTTTTGACTTAAGAAAGGACTTAGAAGATATAGCCGTTACCATCATACAAAAGGCTCAGGAAAAGAACCAGATTCGCAATAAAAATAAAGCAAAGCAGCTGTACGAAGCAGCTGCCTATATGTTTACAGGATATGAGTATATGTGGTGTGTTTTAAAAGGTGACTTTAGTTGGAAGGAAAATTATTACAGGTCTCTGGAAACCTTGTTTGATGTGGAGCCGTCCTTAAGGAAATACAGTTAATGTTTGCTGACTTCATATAAATCTTCCGATATTTCTTTGATAAAGGGCGACATCTCACCGGTGTAGTACAGGTGCAGTCTGTGAAGCGCCCTGGTACAAGCGGTATAAAACAGCTTCCTGTCCTCTTCCAGGCCGTAGGTTTCCTTATCTGCACCAATAATCATTGCACCATCAAATTCCAGGCCTTTTGCCAGGTACACAGGCAATACTATTATTCCCCGGCTGAAATTTGCATCATCTTTTGTTAACAAAGAAACCTGCAGACTGGTTTGTATACTGTCAAAGACCCTTTGGCTTTCTGCAGCAGTCTTGCAGATAATGCCAATGGACTGAAATCCGTCATCCTTCAAAGCCTTCACATCTCCGACCAGTTTATCCATAAGTTCATCAAAATCACTGCCACGAATCAGCTTAGGCTTTTCCCCCGGCCGCTGAATAGATTCTATGTGGCTGTCGTTTAAAATCGCCCTTGATAAGGCAACTATCTCCATGGTTGAACGATATCCCTTATTCAGCTTTAATACTGCTTTACTGTCAGGTGCCAGAATTTCTGCAACCTGTTCATAGCCAAAGCCGGTCTTCAAAGGATGAATAGTTTGATTAAAATCACCCAGTAAGGTCATAGGAGTTTTGTAGAATAACTGGCGGAGAA
>JAAZHD010000190.1 GCA_012510895.1 Clostridiales bacterium | reverse complement strand
CCTGAAAATGAGCGCAATAAGGTAAGGTACTTCTATTGCACCGCAACAATCCTTACGGATTGGAGCGAAACAATATGTATCCTCTGCCCTTATTGCAAATCAGGCATTCGATATTTTTTTTGTAGACAAGATTGGCTCGTCCTAGCAGGCTACAAAGAACCTTTTCCTTGTCTGATTTTATTTTACGGTTTCCATAAGATAACTGATAGTCAGCATATTAACTATTACTTTTTAGGAATTTTTTTCTTCTAGTTATTGTTAAGATTACGAAAATGAGGTATTATTAACCTATGATTATTTTTACAGTTACTAATTCTGGAAACTGAAAATAGTAGATTACTTTTACCATTACTTTTGGGTGTTAAGGAGGTTGTACTAATGACTCCAAAAATTGAAAATTTTTTTGAAAATAATTTATTTCGATTCAATAGTTGCTCCTGTGATTGCGTTGAAGATATCATCCATACTGCACCTATGCAGCCAGAGAAACGAGTTTTAAAGATACAAGCTGTGCCAACAGACACCATTCACTTTGCTTTCGCAGCTGGTGACGTAGGATTAGTTCGCCTTGGAACCAAAGGAGCGTTAATTGAAAAGAATATTCTAGGTAATTTAATCTCTATTAAAAGTGGGGACACTGCTGAATTATTTAGTTTTTTCAAAAGGAATGGTTTCTTCTTTAATGTAAGCAGTACAGAATATGAGGAGATTGACGGGGCATTAATCTTTGAATTAGTTAGCCGAATCAGAGCAACAGTAGAACTCATGAGTGCCCTTACAGCAATCCGCAGAAATTATGACAAGATATTGCATTTAACTTTGTATTTGCTTTTATCTGAGCCTATCGTTTTAGACCTTCCTTCACTGGAAACCCCATATACAACTTGTAAGCATCCTTTTTTAGAGAAAATAAAAAATGCCTCTAATCTACCAGTAGTAGACCGAGGACAAGAAAGTTTTGATAAATATACTTATTCAATTTCTGATACCATTTACTCTCCAACTTATGAGTTGGATATTGGTGACTACAATGATATTATTGGTGGTTATATGAAATCTAAAATTGGATCTGATAATCCATATTTTAAGAACCTAACACTTTTATACTGTAATGGTATTAATGAAGACTTACAGCTACGAGAAATTATCGATTTTCTATTTCACTATCAGTATGATGTTGGTATAATAAAGTCAATTGATTATGAAAACGGTATTCAATATTACTCCGCACCAGACAGAGACAAATTCGATAAACCTCTTAAAGATGCACTGATTAAAGTTGCACAAATTGTACTAGGAGAAGAAATAAATGCGAACCTTGACGGCATTCACCCACAATACGATGCTGTTAAAATGTCTCCTTCTTGGAATATTGATACTTTGATGGCGGCATTGTACTTTTCGATCTTCTATATGACACAATCCGAATTGTATCGTCGCTGTGCTAATCCAAACTGTGGAGTATATTTTCTTGTAAGAACTACTTCAACTCGAAAAATATATTGTTCTGATGAATGCCGTAACAGATTTCAGCAACATAAACACCGACAAAAGAAACGTTCACAGCGAGAACGACATGAATAAAAAAAGACCTCTGTCATACAGTCAGTTACTGCATAACAGAGGTCTTTCATTATTTATTTTCTGTAGCTTTAGGTGGCGGCACTTCACCCTTTGAAAGAACCGCCTCTATGCAATCTGCTAATTGCACTTTGCATTTTATAGGATTTCCTGTATAGTGATACATTAAGTATCTTGTATCTACCACAATTCCTTGAATTCTTTCATAATTAAATTTATTTGATTTCCAATCCCCAACAGCCTCTCCAATTCTTCCAACCGGCTCATTTAAGCCAAAGTAGTTCTTTGCCATGTTATATGGCATGATGAAAGCGTTAAATAATGAGTCATTGGCTACTCCTTGAGTTTGCTGAATATACTCACCATATGTAATCTGCTTATTTATTGATGATGCGTTAGGCAAATCATTGGGGTCACCAGTCCAACCATATTTATAGTACTTCGCATCCAACACATAGTATTTTCCGTTATATATCATGATACTATCTGGAATTAGTGGACGCTTTTCTTTGTACTTACCATAGTCAAGCAACCAGCGAGTTCGAGGAAAATATTGCTCTTTATTCTTCTCTCCAAATACTCTATCTATCAATCGTTCCCATACACCCTCAAAGTTATCTGTACCAAAATAAAATTGCTTTTCAGATGTCTTTTCATCCATATATTCTAGCATATCCTTCATAGCTTTAAATAATCTCTTATCTTTGTCATTGTAGGTATGCATTAATTTATCATTGATTATGATAATTGATGTTTTAATATCGGGATGTGGACCTGGAGGCTGTGGCATATATGGGACATATAACCAACCTAATTTTTCAAAGCTCTCATATACACAGAACTTATTAATTTGGGTAATAAGTTTTGTTTCGTTAGGTGTAACCGAACGTACTGTAAATTGAGTATAAATAAGCGAATTTACACCATCTTTTTGTTGTACAAGCGGAGTCTGATTCCGGAATGTCTTAGGCCAATGTGCTCTTCCTCTTGCACTTGTTACATAGGTTGGATCCGTTTCAACGTAATATTGCCCGCCTTTGCCCAAGTAGTAATTAATTACTTCTAAGTAGGCATGGATGGGAAAATCTACACTCTGCGGTGCCTCAAACTTATTCATTGCAAGCACACGGTCTTTTTTTTCTGTAAACTCTGACAACACTTGAAAAAGATGCTTTATATCTGTCCTGATTTCCGCATCTGTTTCCGGCAGTTGATACCCAAGTGGAAAATAGACCATAGCATCATCAGAATCCGCCTTTACTCCTACAAAACAGTCTCCATCCTCATTCGTATTTACATGGCAGCGTTTTCTAATATCTAAATCTTCCTTCATATAGAATCACCGCCTACTAATTTTGTTCAGTATTATTTTGATTGATAAAAGCATCACGTACATTTTGTTTAAATATTGCAAAACGTTCAAATTTCTTAGCTTGCATAAATTTACGGATTATTGCCTCTAGACTCTGATATTCATTAGTTTCAAATACTACTTCACGTGAGAACTTGAAAGCATCATCCCACAGGTACTTAATAACCTTTTCTGGAAATCTTCGATTATGCTTCATTGCTTCTCTGATTTCTTCAAGACGCTTTTTCTCATCAGAAGTAAGGGTCTTTTCCTTTTCTTTTTTACAAAGGTTGTCATACTCACCCTCTGTCTTATCTTCAGCTGCATCATTGTATTCAAGATCTCTTAGATGTACAAAATATGCACCTAACCTTTTGTCCTCTGCAGAAGTCATCCGTGCATTGTTACCTACAATAATATCATTAATAGCAACACAGAAGTTTTTCCATGTAACTGTTGTATCTAATATCTCTGCATTTGCAAATTTCGGATCCACTCTGTCAAAACTATTTTCAATCATGCGCATTTCCCATCTACGTTGGAAAGCAGTATCCAAAGTAAATACATTTTGATCAGATGTATTCATTGTCCCTATAATCGTGAGATTTGAAGGTATTCGCACCTTATGTCTTGCATCTCCATAAACTTCAAGAGCTAT
>JAAZHD010000600.1 GCA_012510895.1 Clostridiales bacterium | reverse complement strand
GCATGCTGTTTGGAATGCCGCCGATGTTTCCAACTGCTGTAGCTATGGCTTTCGAGCTGGCTGCATATGGTCTCATGACAGGTCTTCTGTACAAATTACTCCCTAAAAAGAATGTTTCCATATATGCATCTTTGATTTTATCAATGGTTTGTGGAAGAATCGTCTGGGGAATTGTTAGCTTCTTCCTGTATGGACTGAACGAAACTGCATTTACATGGGAGACTTTTATATCTGGTGCGTTCCTCAATGCAATTCCAGGCATAGTGATTCAAATTATTATTATCCCTGTTGTTGTAATTGCTCTGTCAAAAGCAAAACTTATAGAAAGTGTGAGCTAGAATGAATATAAAAGCCTTATTACTCAAGCAGTATGATTTGTATCCCAAGATGCAAATTCAGGACATTGTTAAGCTGATATATCAGAATGAATTTGCCTGCGGACATGCGATTGAAAATGAGGATGATAGTTTACGCAAATTGCATGAGGAGTTGTGTTTTTTAAAGCATTCCTGTATGGACAAAAGGATACCCTGTGATGCCTTTGAGGATATTGGCAATAATCTTTGCAGGCTGCATTTAGCAGCTTTGAAATATTATGATATCAGCCTTAATACTGTAAACAGGCTCATTATAAGTACAGCCAACTCGATCAAAGGAAGCATTCAGAGCTTTGAAGAAAAACTGGATGTGCTTAGACAATGCTGTAAAGAAGGATTGCTCCCTTATCCGTTGGAAGAGTTGGAGGCTTATTTGTGTTCCTATAAGAAAAAAGGCTATCCGCCAGTTAGTCACAGTGAGATATTCAGGGCTGCTTATTCACCTGCGTACCGTATTGTAAGGTCAGAATACCGTGATTTTTTTGAGGTATTTTGCAGGATCGATTCTTTGATGAAATCAAAAGATAGGGTCATAGTTGCCATTGATGGAAACAGCGGTGCCGGGAAAAGTACACTGGCATCACTGATAGGCTATGTATATGAGTGCAACATATTTCACATGGATGATTTCTTCCTGACACCTGAGCTAAAGACAGAAGAGCGTTTAAGGGAGGTCGGCGGAAATGTAGATTATATCCGGTTTAAACGCGAAGTGATTGATGGATTAGTTAGCGGCCGTGAATTTCAATACCGTAAATACGACTGCAAGCAAAGAATTCTTGTAGGGCCGATACCGGTAAGTCCTCAAAAGCTTAATATTATAGAGGGTTCTTACAGCATGCATCCGACTTTAGTAGAAAACTATGATTTAAAGATATTTTTATGTATTGATGAAAAAGAACAAATTTCTCGGATTCTAAAAAGAAATGGAGCTGCCATGTTAAGAAGGTTTCTTTGCGAATGGATACCTATGGAAAATCGATATTTTAAAGAATTGAACATTAAAGGGCTGAGTGATCTGGTCTTTAGTAACTCTAAAGTTAATTGCTGATCTTTATAATAAAATCGAAATTCGTTATTGACATATGACGAAAACAGGGCATAATATAAGATATAAATGACATATGTCGTAAACTATCAGGAGGCAACCAGTATGCCTTGAAGAGATGGTATTGACTTAATAGGTTTGGACCGATGACCGGAAAAGGTTCAGGGTTTTGCGCATACGCCAATGCAGTAGCTATGGCGCCGGTCGTGGTTCCGGATTCGGCTAGCGCATTGCGCAATGTAATTAATAATAATTTAAAAAGAATGGAGGGTTCATATGAAAATAGCAATTCCAGTAGATGAGAAAAGTTTGGAGTCGAATGTATGTGTATCCTTTGGGCGCGCTCCCTATTTTCTAATTTATGATACTGAAACTGAAGAGAGTATATTTCTTGATAATAGTGCAGCAGCGAGTACTGGCGGAGCGGGAATTAGAGCTGCACAAATGATAGCAGATAATAAAGTAAATATTTTGCTTACTCCCCGCTTAGGAGAAAATGCTGCTGACGTGCTTAAATCAGCTGAAATCGAAATATATAAAACGACAACTGCTTCAGCTAAGGATAATATTGATGCCTTCATTGCTGGAAAGCTTCCTTTGCTGAATGAAATACATTCCGGATTTCATGGACACGGAGGAAAATAATATGAAAATCGCTGTGCTAAGCGGCAAGGGGGGCACGGGGAAAACGCTGGTGTCGGTTAATTTGGCTGCGGCAGCCAAAACATCAACCTATATAGACTGTGATGTTGAGGAACCAAACGGACATCTATTCTTTAAGCCCAAGGATATCATTGAAGAAGAAATTTCAGTTAAAATTCCAAAGGTGGATGGAAATCTATGCAGCGGATGCCGAAGGTGTGTTGAATTTTGCAAGTT
>JAAZHD010000189.1 GCA_012510895.1 Clostridiales bacterium | reverse complement strand
TCGTCTTTTTTCATATAGTACTGGGTCAGTAATAATTTCGTTAACTTGGTTTAAGATAAGAATATCGCGCAAAACAATCTGAATGGGGTATTTGCTTTTATCAGTTAAATACAAGAAGGCTTGAAAGTAAGAATTCCAGTGACCAAGTCCATAATATAGTACCAATACTGCTATTATAGCCTTTGATAAAGGCATTGCTATCTGTGCAATGAATCGGGTATGGCTTAGGCCATCCAATTGAGCTGCTTCAACAAGTTCGTCGGGTATGGTGGTTTCAAAATACGTACGACAAATATGGACATTGAAAACATTTAGAGCCAAAGGAATAATCATTACAGCTCGGGTATTAATAAGACCAAGATTTGATATTAGTAAATATGATGGTATAAGTCCGCCGTTAAATAACATAGTAAAAGTAAATAGGAAGAGTAAAAAACGACGGCCTGGCATTTCTTTCCTTGAAAGAGGATAAGCAGCGGCAACAGTCATTAGAATATTAACTGCTGTACCCACAACTGTATAATATGTTGAGTTAGCAAAACCTGTAACTATGGCACCGTAACGGAAAACTTCTTCATAAGCTTTAAGTGATACTTCAACAGGAAGCAGTACTACCTTACCTTTGGATACAGCGTCAGGTGATGAAAATGAACAGCTGACTATATATATTAGGGGATATAATACTACTAATGCAGCTAGCAACAATAGAAAGTCGTTGACAAAGTTAAATATTATATCCTCAAAGGATTCTCTAATTTTTCTTTTACGAATTGTATTGACAGCTTTAACATCTGCCATTTCGCCTCTTCTCCTTTCTAATCAACATAGGCTTAAGCACCTATTAATCCCATTACCACAAACTGACTTCATTTATCTTGGCATTGATATAATTAACCATTGATATAAGTACAAAGTTCATGACTGAGTTAAAAAATCCTATGGCTGCAGAGTATGAATAATCAGGTGCAGCTGCTGCAAGACCGGTTTTGTATATATAGGTAGACATTACCTCTGAAGTACTTATGTTTAGACTGTTCTGCATTAGGAATATCTTTTCAAAACCAATATTCATAATATTACCCATTCTAAGAGTAAGCATTATTGCAATAGTTGGTAAGATACCAGGTATATCTATGTGCCACATACGTTGGAATCGATTTGCACCATCAACCAACGCCGCTTCATGAAGTCCTGGATCAATTGACGATAAAGCTGATAAGTAAATTATAGCAGTCCAGCCTGTACCTTGCCAAATATTAGTCCAAACATATATATGTCTAAAGTATTCGGGTTTACCCATGAAATCTATTTCAGGACCGCCAAGAGCTGTTATAAAGTAGTTTACTATACCAACTTTAGGTGAAAGGAATTGAATTATGATACCGACCATAACTACTGTTGATATAAAATAAGGCATGTAAGTAACAATCTGAACAAACTTTTTAAACCTAGTTTTCAAAGTATTATTTAGAAGTAACGCTAATATTACTGGAACTGGGAACCCAGCAATAAGATCATAAATATTAATAGCAAGTGTATTTACGATTACCCTTTCAAAATTATAACTTTTAAAGAATTTAAT
>JAAZHD010000188.1 GCA_012510895.1 Clostridiales bacterium | reverse complement strand
ATCCAGCAACCAGGAATTAAAGAAATTGGCAGGCATTCATGCAGCCGATTTGGTTCAGGATGGAATGCTTATAGGTATCGGCACGGGTTCCACAGTTGCTTTCTTTATAAAGGAGCTGGGCCGCAGAATCCGGGAAGGGCTTCATATAAGAGGCGGGGTTCCTACTTCCTGCGGTACCAGGCTTTTATGCATAGAGGAAGGGATTCCCGTAATAGACAGTATGCAGGTTAACCGTCTGGATCTGGCCATAGACGGAGCCGATGAGATTGATCCTTGCTTAAATGCCATAAAGGGCGGGGGTGCAGCACAAACTATTGAAAAGATAGTTGCTTCCATGTCTGACGAGTTTATTTTGGTGGCCGATGAAAGCAAGCTGTCACCGGCCTTATTAACTAAATTTCCACTGCCTGTGGAGGTCATTCCGCCTGCACTGTCCTTAGTAAAAAAAAGAATTGAGCTTCTTGGGGGCAAACCTGTACTTCGCAGCGGTGTCCGGAAGGACGGCCCGGTTATTACTGAAAACGGCAATTTTGTTTTGGATATCAACTTTGATACCAGACCATCCGATTTGGTATGCCTTGATGCGGAATTGAAAAAGATTCCCGGCCTCCTGGAGACAGGCCTGTGTTCAGGCATTGCAAAGAAAGCTCTGATCAGCAGCAAAGATGGAGTAGAAACAAGGTTTCCGGAAAAATAAAAAATGATGGCTGATACTGTATTATAATTATTTACTTAAGCAATAAGGAGATTAGGGCATGGGAAAAGTGCATGTGATGGATCACCCGCTGATTCAGCATAAGCTGACATTAATCCGGGATAAAAACACGGGTTCCAAGGAATTCAGGGAGATGGTGGAAGAGGTTTCTCTTTTAATGGCATATGAGGTATACAGGGATCTGCCTTTAAAGGAAATAGAAGTGGAAACCCCTATGGGCAAGGCAAAAGGGTATACAATTGCCGGAAAAAAGCTGGGCATAGTGCCCATTCTGAGAGCCGGCCTGGGAATGGTGGACGGAATGACTAAACTGGTGCCCACAGCCAAAGTGGGGCATATCGGTCTCTATAGGGATCCGGATACTATGGAGCCGGTGGAATATTACGCCAAACTGCCTCCGGATATTCATGAAAGAGATCTGATACTAGTAGATCCGATGCTGGCAACAGGGGGTTCTGCCTCTGCGGCTGTTCATTATCTGAAGAAAAAAGGAGCCAAAAGCATTAAGCTGGTCTGCCTGATCGCAGCTCCTGAAGGAATCGAACTTGTGCAGAAGGATCACGATGATATTGATATTTTTGCAGCGGCAGTGGATGAAAGGCTCAACAGCCGGGGCTATATAATACCCGGGCTGGGAGATGCTGGAGATCGCTTGTTTGGAACCAGATAAGAGTCATGAGTTAATAAGCAGATAAAACAAATGAATGTCCTGTCATTAAACGGCAGGGCTTTTTTTTTGCCCGTTTTAACCAGGCGTAAGTTACCTGTATATACTGTTCAGCCAATGTATACCTCAAAGCAAACAAGGCAATAATTGGAATAGCATTAATTTCAGTGAGGTGTATCATGATCAAAAATCAATGGTATGCTTTATACTTATTAATTTTGCTTACAATTATTATTCCTTTTTTTACTTTTTTTCTTGATAAAACTTCAGCAGCCCGGGCTGATACAGACCTGCTTGCAAGCCGGGATATCACCTCAGCTCTTGAAAACATGGGCTGCACCATGGAGGAAATCAGGATTGACGGCTGGGTAAAAGGAAAAGATAAGGGAAGGATGACTTTGGCTGACCTAAAGGAAATGATGTTGGAGATCCAGCCTGCTGTCTGCAATATGGAGAAGGCTGATATTAAGTGCAGTGAGTCGCAGGATATTCGTCAGGCGGTCCTTGCCTTTCAGGACAGGGGCATGAAAGGAAACATCAGCCTGTACAATATCTGTGTTTCAAATAAAAGAAAAGAATATGAGACCTATATAATTCTGCATATGATCCTGGATTCCGCTGCATTCAGTGAAGAAAAGCCGGTGCATAACAGGATGGAGGAAATGCTGGGCTGTTTTGGCGATGATCCTGTTGTAAGCACTACCTACACAGCCGCCATACCCGGAAAAATTTCGTTAAATGAAATGGAGGATACGGGCAGGCGCTTGTTTGCGGATTTGGACGGCATAATTTCAGAAGGCAGCCGGGACGGAGAATGGGTTAGTTTGACAGGCTTCAGCAGCAGGCTGGGAGGCGGACTGGATTCCGGGTCTGGTAGACTGAATCTGAATATTGCCCTCCGTTACAACAGTTATGAAGGTAAAACGATTATACGGCTGGGGACGCCTGTCATCCCTATTCCCTACTAGACTTAAGCAAATATGCTGCAGGAATCGGCAGGAGGTGAAAAGATGGCCGGCTTTCTGATAGCCAAAAGCGGACCCTTAAAAGGAAGAGTGACCATCAGCGGTGCCAAAAATGCTGCGCTGCCTGTAATGGCAGCCACTTTGCTGACTGAAGATATTTGTTTACTGGAAGGGGTCCCGGTGCTGGAAGACATTAATGTCATGTCTGAACTGCTCACTTATTTTGGAGCACAAATAGAAAGGCAGGGTACTGCACTTAAAATTGATAACTCCAATGTTAAACCCGGTCCGGCCCCCATCGATCTGGTCCGCAGAATGCGGGCTTCATTTCTGGTTATGGGAGGGCTTTTGTCTCGTTTTGGCAGCGCAAAAATTTCCCTGCCGGGAGGCTGTGCTATCGGGACAAGACCAATTGACCTGCATTTAAAAGGCTTGGCGGCAATGGGTGCGGATATTACCCTGGGTCATGGATATATAGAAGCCCGGGCAGAAGGATTGACCGGCGGCAGGATCTATCTTGACTTTCCAAGCGTAGGCGCGACTGAGAATATTATGATTGCCGCTGCACTGGCCAATGGTCATACTGTCCTGGAAAATGCAGCGGGAGAGCCGGAAATTATAGATCTGGCAAACTTTATAAACGGAATGGGCGGTCATGTAAGAGGAGCAGGGACGGATACCATAAAAATAGAGGGAGTTAAAAAGCTTCCAGGGTGTTCTCACACCATTATACCTGACCGGATGGGAGCGGGAACTTATATGCCAGCTGCTGCTATTGCGGGAGGTGACATTATTCTTACCAATGTAATAGAGGAACATTTAAGGCCGGTTGAAGCGAAACTGCAGGAAGCAGGCATACAGATATATTCGGTTGATGAGGGGCTGAGGGTGATTTGTGAAAGAGATAAACCGGGTCAGTGCCCGCTGGCGCCATTGGATTTGAAAACCATGCCCTACCCAGGGTTTCCTACGGATATGCAGCCTCAGATGATGGCGCTGATGTGTACTATTCCGGGAACCAGCATGATTACTGAAACAGTGTTTGAAAACAGATTTTTACATGTCAGCGAGCTGAAAAGGCTGGGAGCCAAAATCAAGATTGAAGGCAGAACCGCCATTATAGAGGGTACAGAACACCTTCAGGGGGCCCAGGTAAAAGCAACGGATCTGCGTGCAGGAGCGGCTTTGGTATTAGCGGGGCTGGCCGCAAAGGGGACAACGGAAGTTACAGATATTCACCATATAGAGAGGGGCTATGAAGATATGGATATAAAGCTCAGGATGCTGGGGGCAACTATAAAGCGGATTCCTTAAATACCGGTAAAACCGGCTGTTATTCTGTCTGTCATTTTTGTATTGCTGCATTTTGTTCTAAAGATTGTGTCTCATACATAAAATGATTAAGTACATTTGGAAGAAACGGGGGATTTGCAAATGAGGCCGACAGGCAGAGGAATTTTAGTAATTATCACCGTAATATTAATGTTTTTTTCTGTTTTGCTGCAGCTCTCCGGAAAAAATGAAGAAGATTCTCAGAATAAAACTCCGGAGGAAAAAAAGTCCGATGATATAATAATCGAGACTGAAACCAAAGAACTGTATATTTCTTTATATAATCATTGGAACAAAAGGCTGGAAACACTGACCCTGGAAGATTACCTTATCGGGGTGGTAGCAGGGGAAATGCCTGCGTCCTATGGTATGGAAGCATTAAAGGCACAGGCTGTGGCTGCCAGAACACTTGCTGTTTATCAAATGCCGGCCTATGGGGGCAAAGGCTGCAGTCAACATGAAAATGCAGATGTATGCAGCTCGTTTGCCCATTGTCAGGAATGGATTACACAGAATCAAATGCGTAAAAACTGGGGTTCTGATTTTGACGAATACTTCAGGAGGATCCAGCAGGCTGTGGAAGAAACCAGAGGAGAAATCATGACCTATGAGGGAAGACCTATAGAGGTGTTTTATCACTCCACAAGCAACGGCAGAACTGAAGATGTCAGCGAGGTTTTCTCCAATTCCCTGCCGTATTATTCTTCAGTGGAGAGTTATGGAGATGAGAATACATCCAGGTTTGAGGGGAAAGTTACCTTAACAAATCAAAAGTTTGCAGATATATTTTATTCAAAATACGGGATTAAACTAAATCCCAAAAAACTTTCTTCACAGATAAAAATAAACGGATATACAAAGAGCGGGAGGATAAAGGAAATTACCGTCGGAGGGAAGAAGCTGCGGGCTACTGAATTTCGTCTTCTTTATGGCCTTAATTCCACTGATATTACATTTGAATTCGGAGACGACACTATAACCATGAAGACCAAAGGCTTTGGCCACGGCGTGGGTATGAGTCAGGCGGGAGCCAATTATATGGCCGGGCAGGGTTACACATACAAAGATATACTTAAGCATTATTATACAGGGGTATTAATATCACGGTATTAAACTGAAAAAGCCGCCTTCATCTGTATATTCGCCTAAAAATTGGCAAGAATATAGATGGAGGTGGTAAAATAATGAAAAAGGAAACCTGGCGTCAAAAGCTGAAGACAGCATTTAATAAAAAAAGTCTGGCAGTTTTCTTTAACAAATTTGGATTTTATCTCATATTACTTGTATGTCTGGGTATTAT
>JAAZHD010000026.1 GCA_012510895.1 Clostridiales bacterium | reverse complement strand
GTTTTACGCTAATATATCTAGTATCTATAGCCCAGCAAGTTCCAATAATTCAGCCAGGATATAATCCCTATGTAAGATATTATCGTGATTAAATAAAAAAACCAGTCAAAAATGCTTATTTAAGTGCACACAAAGTTTTTGATATATAGTGCTGTGAAAAAAAATGCTCAATATAGATGCTGCCAATAATATTGTTAACATAATTTTTGCTGATGTGAACACCCCGAATGCAAAGGCAGGAAATCCGGAAATCCTTTTGAAGAACAGAGAGTATAAGGTACCAGTTATTCCAACAATGAACAATAGAGATATCAGCCCGCTGATCTGCAACATATGAGTATTTCCTTTAATAAGTTTAATCAGGTTTATAATACTAGAGAATAAAAGTACTGTCATATAGGTGATTAACAAAAGAAATTGAACCTTATTTGGTTCATACCAGGAAATTTTTATAAAAGAGCCATGATAGCCTGAGCCGGAAGTCAGGCTTTTAATTCGTCCATTTCCATCCAATTGAAAAGCCATATATTGTTCTTTATCAGACCTTCGAAATAAAAGCGGCTTAATTTCAATCCACTTGCTTTTTTGCGGAAATCCCCCATATACATCACCTTCCCCTGAGACTGTGACCACCAATTTTCCGCTTTCATCAGCCTTTACTTTTAATTCTCCTATGGCCAGGGCTTTTCCATTTTCACAAGGGTATGTTCCGGCGTTTGCGCAGGTCTGTAGTTACCTTCATACTTTTTAAGATCAGCAGCGGAAGTTACTGCTGTAAAAATATCGTTATCACGGGGGAAAAATTCATCTAAAAAGGCCTTATTAAACTCTTCAATCAATTCATCTCCCCTGGTGTTTTGCACATAGAAGTATCCCAGGTTATGCTCGGGCAATAGAAAAATCTGACTCCGCACTCCTACACCGCTGCCATCTCGTACAAGACCTCTCTGTCCGTTGGAAAAGTGCTCCATAAAACCATAGGTTACACCAGGCAGATATGGATGGGTACTGTATTGTCTGTTTAGAATCATTTCGGCGGTGCTCTCATTAATAATCCTGATGTCCTTAAACTTTCCATTATTTAACAAAGCTATTAAAAATCTGCCCATGTCTTCTGCAGTAGTACTTAAAGCACCTGTCGGCGGAGTGCGGACAAATAAAAATTCGGTTGGGGTGAACTTAGCCTCATTCTCTTCATAATTATAGGTGGTAACAACTTTATCTTTTAAGTGATTCGGAAGATTCTGATTAAAAGTACTGTTTTCCATGTTCAAAGGTTTAAATATATTTTCCTCAATGTACTCCTCAAATGGGACGTTTTGTATCTGTGTAATTAAATACCCTGCAAGTGCTGTACCGTATCCTCCATAGGTTATCATGCTGCCTGGTTTTTGAACCGGGCTTTTTAAGTTCTTCTTCAATATTTCCTCCAGAGTTTCCAGTTCCTTTGGTTCCTTAATAAAAGTAGCCAAATCTCTGGTTTCGAAGCCATCAGTATGAGTTAATAGGTGTCTGATTCTTACCGGTTCCTCATAGCAATTTTCAACCTTAAAACTTGTAATATATCTGTTCACGTCTTCATCTATATCTATCAACCCCTGCTCAGCAAGCTGTAAGGTTCCGACAATGGTAAATATTTTAGAAACAGAAGCAGCCCTGAATATGGATTCTTTTGGATCAACAGGTCTTTTTGTTTCAATATTGGCATACCCGTAACCTTTGGAAAAGATTATCTTCCCGTCCTTTACAATTACTATTGCAACTCCCGGTACATTATGTCGGGCCAATTTTTCCCTAAAAAAGTTATCTGTAAACTCAGCCAGTTTTTCAGCAGCAGGAGTGGCTGCATTCATTGCCAGAACCGGGTTATTAAACAGAATGTTCAATATTAAAATCAACATAATTACTTTTATAGTTTTCTTGGACATAAATTATCACTCTTTTAAACACCATTTATTTTGCATCTTCATATCTCAAATGCCTTAGCTTCAGGGTAATGACAATACTGCTTGCTAATATGAACATAATAAGAACAAGAAAATTTTCAATAATAAAGGTGTCTGAGCTTAGTATTTTCATTCCATGGGTTGCCGGCAGAATTAATCCTATATATTCCAACGGTTTAGGCAGCATATCTGCAGGAAACATGATTCCGGAAAGCATCATTGAAGGCAGAAACACAAGCTGTGAATATACTGTTAGCTTAGCTGAGTTTTTCGCAAATAAACCTAATATAATTCCTATCAGCAGGGTTGCTGTTAAGAAGAGCAGAAAACCGGACAGGTATATTATCGTATTATCGGGTTCTGTCGCATTAAAAGCAAGAGGGGATACGGTATGGATTATGGCACTGACTGCTGTCAAATTAAGAAAACCGGAAACAATGCTTGAGCTGACAAGAGCGCCCAATGGAATACCTGCAGACTTAAATGATTTTCTCATATCGTTCCCGAAATAATGCATAATGGATCCCGGCGTTCCGATTAAAGCACCCATGGTAATGGAAAAGATAGTCATGGTTGGAATAATGGTATATTTAGCTTCCGGCATGGTGCTTGTAAATACAGTGCCCATTATTCCGAAGAAGAGCAGGGGAACTAGGTAATAGGTGATAAATATTTCAGCGCTTTTGATATCCAGTTTTGTTTTTAAATAAAATGTATGAATAAATGCTTTCATTTATATTCCCTCCTTCGCAATTTGAATAAATCTTTCCTCCAGACTGGGTTTATCGATGGATAGGTCCAGCAGCTCGTAATTGTGATTCCTTATATAATTAAGCAGTTCCATTAAACCTTGCAGAAGATTATCAGTTTTGTAATACAAATATCCATTGTCTCGCTTTTGTAATTGCAGGTATTTGAAATGTAATGTATCAATTCTTTTATCTGCTTGAACTTTAATGATATTTTCTCTCTTTACCTCCAGCACAATTTCGGCCGGCGTTCCTATCTTTTTTATTTGCCCGTCTGCCAGAATTGCCACCCTGTCGCAAAGGACTTCTACTTCGGCCATGTCATGTGAAGCCAGAACAATGGTGACTCCTTTCTGCTTAAGTTTTCTGATCTGATCATGCAAGGCCGCCCTGGCCTCCACATCAAGCCCTGCTGTAGGTTCATCAAGAATAAGTATCTTAGGATCATGGGCCAGTGCAAGAGCCAGGTGCAGCCTTCTCTTCTGGCCGATGGACATGGTTTTATATTGTTTATTTTCTATTTCTTTTAATCCAAATGCATCAAGCAGATCATATCGGGGAGAAATACCTTTCCACATACAGAATAAGCTCATGGCATCTTTGGCACATATGTTTTCAGGCAATGAGGAGGATTGCAGCTGAATACCTACAATGCCTTTTTTTACTGCTTCCTCGGGATTCAGTCCCATAAGTTTGATCTGACCCTCATCATATTTCCTAAGCCCTTCTATACATTCAAGGATTGTAGTTTTCCCGGATCCGTTAGGGCCCAGAAGTGCAAAAATTTCCTTCTCTTTTATCTCAAAGCTTACTTGTTTCAGCACTTCTTTGTTACCATACCGTTTTGTAACCTCTCTTACCTCAATCATCGCTGTCACCGCCTATTTCATTGATGTTCTCTATGCCTAGTTTTTCAAAATACGTTGTTAATGCGTTAGTGATATATTCCCTGGCTATATTAAATTTTTTCATAAAAGCTGAGTTATTGGGGTCTTCATCACTTGATATATTCAAAAGCTGTTGAAGCATCTCCATATCCCCGCCAGTGAAATCCATAACTTTTTGCCACCATGCTCTTGCGAGTTCTATAGCTTCTTCGCTGTCCCATGATATCTCCTTGTTTTGTAAATCTAAAGCTGTATCACACAGCTTTTCCATCTCTGCCAGGTATCTTTTACCTCTTTCTTTTGTATGTTTTTCCTTTATTCTCTCAAATACATCTCTGTCAAAATATTTAACAATCCAGTAATGCTCATCATTGTTTCTTAAAAGTGAGAGTATTTCTACAAACAATTCCCAATCGATTTTCCTGATCTTATTCATTTCTTTTCTGAATTTGTGTATAAGCTCATATTTTTTCTCCAACATCTTAATTTCAGTCTGTATTTTACTTTCCTGATCTGTCAGATACTCATTAATTTCCTCTATGCTGTCGGCAGGCATCAATCTTTCTTTTATTTCACTTAAAGAAAACCCAAACTCTTTTAGACTTATTATCTGATAAAGGGTCACATAGTCCTTCATGGTATACAATCTTCTGCCGCCTTCTGTATATCCTGAAGGAGAAAGCAAGCCTATCTGATCATAGTACTGTATTGTCCTTACTGAGACGTTTATTTTTTTAGCTAACTCTCCAACCGTAAAATATTTGATTTTTCCACCCATTCCCATCACCTCGCGTCAATTATACTATATGACGTAACGTCACAATCAAGCCTTTATTGAAATAATTTTATTATGCATTTTATATTGATTTAAAGATAAGCACATATCACTTGATAATCGGTGTCAGCCCAGCCGCAGCAAGGCGCAGGGCACATAAAGGAGAAGTCTGAAATTTGAATAATGAAGACAAAAACAGGCTTTTTTATTATGTCAGGTGAAAAGTTAACCTTATTCTTATTAAAGATAAGCATATTCCAACTATCCATAGGGCAGAAAGGCAAATAAAATGATGTTAACAAGAATTATAAGCTATGCAACAAATAAAGCATCTGATTAAATTCTCAAACACTATGCTTATGTAACCTGCTATTATCTCATAACTTAATATGCACGAAAAGAGGGTGTGAGCTTATGAAAAAATTGATTCCGATGCTGGCTTTTCTACTGGCAGCTTCTATTTTTGTATTTACCGGGTGCGGCAATATTCCTTCTAAGGCACCAACCCCAACCCCCTCGCCTTCACCGGGTAGTGAGCAGGAAGAAGAAACGGAGAAACCGGAAGGCGGATTTAGCGGCCCGGTTAAAGCAGGGCAGGAGGAAGGCCAGCCGTCCGATGAGCCAACCCCGGCAGAAACAGATAAGAGAAGCACAACTTATGGCCCCAGTATTTTTATTATAGAGGCTTCGGGTTCCTGGGAGCAGGAGATAGAAAAAGGTTATCGTGTCAATTATGAATGTGAGCTGTATTTGGATAAAATTGAGCCTCACAATATGCATGATGATAACGGGGCCTATACCGGTGTTTTCTGGCTGAAACTGACGGTAGATGCAAGTGAATTCATATCGCAGATGACAAAAAACGTTCCCTTTATGAATTTCAATTTAGATGTGGAAGCTGAAGGGCTCAATGACAGTGTGACCTTTTATCTGCGCGACGGATACACAAGGGACCCCACCGCAAGCTTTGATATACCCGACGAGCAGGGCGGCAGTATTAAGCCTGATCATAATGCTCTGGCCGGTAAAGGGAGTTTTGTAGTCAGCCCGACTTATGGTAATCTCGATATACAGGTAGTGGACACCCAGAAGGGCATTACGATGGGGCAGCAGCAAAGCGGCGGCGGTTCAGATACGGAAGTCAGCTACGTAGTGCACGTGGCGCCCGATCCCACAGGGGATGCAACCGAGCGGGACGTGAAAATTTATATAATGCTGGCTGATGGTTCTTCCACAGTCCTTGACGGCAAATGGCACAGGCTGCCCGGTTATCCGGAGGACCTGGAGAAGTATTATAATTCCGCCAAGTCGCGTGAGATTCTTGAAAGACATCAATAGCAACCAGTCTATAATGGTTACCTATTTGTACCGGCCTTCCTTCATGGAAAGCAGCGATGTCATCGCAAAAGCGGCAAGATGACAAGGGATTTTATATTCCTTGTCATTATTTTTTTTTAGCGGATTATGTATTGTATGCCCTGTTTGCCATGGATACAATTTAACTGGTATAATATGCAAAAGAGACATATGAACTAATTTAAAAAGTGAGCTTTGTTCCTGGCCGCTAAAGGGAGGATTGGTCAATGCCTTTTACCATTATTCGAAATGATATAACAAAAATGAAGGTAGATGCTATTGTTAATGCTGCAAATACAGAACTTCAGATGGGCGGCGGGGTATGCGGAGCCATATTTAAGGCCGCGGGAGCCGCTGAACTGCAAGCCGCCTGCAATAAGCTCGCACCTATTCAAACTGGCGAGGCAGTTATTACACCGGGCTTTAACCTTTCTTCCAAGTATATTATCCATACTGCAGGCCCAATATATCGTGACGGTTCCAGGGGCGAAGAAAAGCTTCTTCGTTCCTGCTACTTAAATTCATTGAAACTTGCTTTAGAGAACAATTGCAAAAGCATAGCATTCCCGCTCATTTCCAGCGGGATTTACGGATATCCGAAAGCAGAAGCACTTCGAATAGCTGCCGCTGCCATTCAGGATTTTCTTGTCGATCATGATATGGACATTTTCCTTGTTGTGTTTGACAAAAAGGCCTTCGTTGTAAGTGAAAAATTACTTGGCGATGTTGAAGCGTTTATTGATGAAATTTATGTAGAAGACTATGAGGATTCCTCACCCCTTCAAGAAATAACTGTTTATGAAGCTGATGCAGTGCCTGCTGGGGGCATTGATAAATTGGTAGGCAACCTGGATGAATCATTTTCTCAAACACTATTGCGCTTAATTAAAGCCAGGGGCATGACGGAAGTTGAAGTTTACAAGCGGGCCAATATTGACCGCAAACTATTTTCCAAGATACGCAGCAGTAAAAATTATATGCCGAGCAAACGTACGGCTATAGCCTTTGCATTGGCTCTTGAGCTGACCCTTGACGAAACCAATGATTTATTGAGCCGGGCCGGCTATACCCTGTCACACAGTCAGATGTTCGATGTAATAATAATGTATTTTATCGTAAACGGAAAATATAACATTTTTGAGATAAATGAAATTTTATTTAAGTACGATCAGCCCTTACTGGGGGGGATGATCGCAAAAGACTTTATTAAACTGCCATAATATTTAAAATGTCGCTTTTCGAGCGACCTTTTGCCCTTTGGTGAATGCTATCCTAAAGTTACAATAAAACTTTAGGAGGTAAAATCCATGAAAAAAGGGTTAACAGAGCTGGTTTTTATTTTAGACAGAAGCGGCTCTATGGCAGGCCTTGAAACAGACACCATAGGAGGCTTTAATGCGATGCTCAAAAAGCAAAAGTCTGTTGAGGGAGAATGCCGCATTACAACAGTGCTGTTTAGTAATGATTATGAACTGCTGCACGATCGAATTGATATTAGGGCTGTGAGCAGCATATCTCATAAGGAATATTTCGTTGGAGGCTCAACCGCATTGATTGACGCTATAGGAAGAACTATTCATAAAATTGAAAAGGTGCAGAGGCAGACAGCCGAGGATTACTGCGCTGAAAATGTGATGTTCGTCATCATTACAGACGGCCAGGAAAACTCCAGCTATGAATATTCAGCAGAACAAGTAAAACAGATGATTGAATATCAGAAGACTAAAAATGGATGGGAGTTTATTTTTCTTGGTGCAAATATAGATGCGGTTGAGACAGCAGGACACTTTGGTATTTCAGCTAATAGGGCTCAAAACTTTCATGCTGACAGCAACGGAGTTGAGATTAATTTTCGGGTAATGAGTGATATGGTTACTGAGTTTCGCGAGAGCTCAACAATACCGGAGGACTGGAATAAAGAGATCCAGAAGGATTATAAGGGGCGGAGGTAAGCTTTGTCAGGTACAAAAAACATATAAATAAAAGCAGCCGGCATTGCGTGGCTGACTGGCAGATGATATAATCATGTACACAAATCGGTCGGACATCTTTAAACAATATTGGGAGAAGTGAAGATGGAAGATAGAGTTTATGATTTACTTGAAAAATTGTATATTGAGATGCAAAAAGGATTTGTTGAAATTCGCGGAGAAGTAAACGAAGTCCGTGGAGAAGTAAATGAACTCCACGGAAATGTAAATGAAATTCGCGGAAATGTAAATGAAATTCGCGGTGAAATAAAAGAAGTTTGGGAAGAAATAAAAGAAGTCCGCGAAGAAATGAATAAGAAATTTGTTAATCTGGAAAACAAGCTGGATATTAATCTAAAAGCCCTGTACGATGGATATCAACAGAATACAGAATCCATTAATCGTTTGGAAACAAAAGTGGCTGACTTAAGTAAAAAGATTGACAAGCATGACATCGAGATCAAGGTTATTAAAAACGCTTGATTAACTTTTGCTCAGTATTCAAGCAAGTACATTTGAAATATTTCAAGCTTAGGCACGTTAAATTCTATAAATCCTTGTTCTTCTTTAAAGGTTACTTCTGTTTCATCCGGTACATGAAGTATCCTTCTGATATTTTTATCATTTCGAACCCTTACTTTTGAATTATATACAGGTATGTTCGGAAGCTGTTGCTGGAAATTTAAGAGGTTCAGCACCAAACGGTTATTCTGAGGCTGATCATACATAGTAATTTCGACACATTTTGGGGCGTCAGAGTAAATGGAAAAAGGTTCTTTTGAAACAGCTTTTATCAAATTTATAAAAACTTCTGTTTGGTCATCCTTTCTAAGCCTTTCAATGCTTCCGGCACTGTAAATCACTTTGCCTCTTCCAATTTCTCGAAGAATAACAGCCGGATAATCAGTATGTTTTCCGGGAGGGTCGCTTATTGCCGATGCAAATTTTGTAGTGTCTTTAGGATGAACCAAAGGCAAGGTTATTTTTGCAAGCACTTTTGAATCGTCTGCAGTTTTTACAAGCATTTGAGAAAGATTAACCGTTAATGGATGTTCCATAGAATAATGCATTAAAAGACTTTCGGATTTTTCGCACGGACGGATGTATGTTATTTCTTCACTGGTTTCGCCAACATATTCTAAATCCAGTAATTCTTTTATCATTTTATTTTTCTTGCCATTTTCGTCATATAATCCGGTATGCCCGCTTGCATAAATACATCCGCCTTTTCTTACAAAGTCTATAAATTCATCTATTTCTTCTTCATTAAGCACATATAGGTCCGGAAGAATCAGTATTTTATATTTTTCCAGTTTTTTAAGATCATAACGTGTTAAAATCTCAAAAGGAATATGCCTTTCTATAAGGTTTAAGGCCGCACCTTTTGCTGCTGTCATGTGTGGTGTTTCATCCCATAAGTCTTTAAGTTTTTGACCATTGTCTTTCGGATCCATTATTGACTCAAGATTTGTATAAATACCTATATCAGAACAGAAGTCAACATCATTTTCCAGGTATTTTTCATATTGCTTTTCAATATCAAATATCTTTTTCATGCGTTTATATACCATGGGATTTAAAGTTCCTGACGGATCTATGGCATCTATAAATCCATATCTTCCATTATTCATAAGGCAGGAAAACATTAGAATTTGAAGTTTTTCTTCTGATTTCATTATTGTATGCTCGTTTAACGCCGGTTCCATTACTGAACCCAGGAACTCAAAGGGCTTATTTGCTGTAACACTGTTAAACAGCTTGCATTCAAAGGAGTGTTGAAGACGGCTTGTATTAAAATCCCCGCCTATAAATTCACCTTTACGGTAGAATTCAAGGCTTTGTCCCAGAATTCTCATAGGGTAGTAGGATGAATTGCACATCACGGTTATATCCGGCTTAATGCCTTTTGCCGTATTAATGATTGAATCAAAGAATTCTTCCACCCATTCTTCACGTTTGCGTAAAAATTTTAACCAATCAGGGTTTTCCCAGTCTATGACGGTAGGTATATTAAGACCCGTCTCTTTTTTAAACCTTTCCCGGCAATGAGGGCAAGTACACATGGTGCGCCATAAAATCATATCAACCCATAAACCTAAAAAATCATATCCCTCACAAAGTTCTGTCACAAGTTTCAATACATATTCTTTGTACGGCGAATTCATGCAGCAAACTCCATACCGTCCTGGCTTATTGAACATGTATTCAGCAGACCCCAGTCCTTCCGGGGAAATGCACCTCCAGTCAGGGTAATTATCATATGCCCATTTTGACCAGATATTTATATAAACAATAACATTAATTCCTGCATCACGAAGTCCTGTAGTAAGCTCTATTAATATGTCTCTGCCGTTTAAGCCTTCATGCATATGCCCCGTCTTTGTGGGCCAATTACAGATCCCGACGCAGGAGTTGGCATAAACATAGGCTGTATCCACGTCTGCAAGTTTCAGCATTTCTATGTATTTCTGTGAGTCAAACTTTTTAAAAAAATCTTTATTCCAATCAGGTATATGCATATCGATAAGATTGCGTCTGAAACTGTTTTTATACCACTTTTCAGCCATTGTAATTGTCCTTTCTCAGCCAGATGGGGTTAGTTATGAGCAAACGTTTGCTATAAGCGCATTTTATCAATTCAAGTAAATGTTGTCAATTGTGCGTAATTTACATATGTTTGTGTAATAATCAGCTGTAATGTTTGATTTCGGCTGATCTGTTTTGTATCAGTGCTTTATCGGCAACATTTAACAATTTAATAAATGTCTCTTAAAATTGATAAAATTGATTTAAAATAATGATCATGGTAAAATCTAAAATCAAACGTTTGCTTATAAAAATACTACCAGGAGAAAGAACTACAATGCGAGTAGGTATAACGACCATTGCAAAAATGCTCAATCTGTCACCGTCCACTGTATCCCGTGTTATTAACGGCAAAGGCAATTTCAGCGAAGAGACCAGAAAAAAAGTGATGGATGCAGTAAAGGAAATGAATTATATCCCCAACAGCATAGCCAGAAAGCTGCAGCAAAAAGAAACTAAGCTTATCGGCGTGATCATACCCGACATTACTGAGACTTTTTTTGCCAGCGTTATAAAAGGAATTGAAGAAGTTTTATCAGAAAAAGGATACAACATTTTCTTATGCAATACAAATGAGAACGCAGATAAAGAAAGGAAATATGTCGATCTGCTTTATGAAAACAGAGTGGATGGTATAATTGTGGCAACTGTTCGTAATAATATTGCATCAGACGATATACTTTTTAATGGTAATATTCCTTTTATTTTTATTGATAATACTCCAAACGAGGGTAATCAGTTTAACAGCGTAACTACAGATAATTTTCTGGCAGGAAAAATGGCAGCTGACTATTTAATTTCGAAAGGCCACACAAAGATTGCAGCTATTATGGGAAAGCAGGATGAAACTACCGGCAGAAAGCGTTTTGAAGGCTTTTTAAAAGGCCTTGAAGAAAATAGTATAAGCAAAGATGAAAGTCTTTACAAATTTTGTGATTTTAAAGAAGCTTCAGGCTGCAGGGCTATGGAAGAATTAATTGAGCAGAAAGGATTCACAGCTGTTTTTATAGCCAGCAGCAAGATGGTATATGGCGCGCTTTGGGCTGTAAAAAAAGCCGGGTTAGTCGTTCCGGATGATATTTCGATAATTGGCTTTGATATTATTGACAAATATCAGGTTATATCACCGGGTATAACATCTGTAATTCAGCTTGAAGACGAGATTGGAAAATCCTCTGCAAAACTGTTAATTGAAAAAATTAAAAACAAAGAAGATAAGCTGTATCATCAGCTTTACATGGAGCCTAAAATTATTGAGAGAGAGTCTGTAAAAAATATAATGTAACGGGAAGTTAAAAATATTTTAGCTCCCGTTACATTAAACACTTCTTAAATGGTTCAGGCAATCCTTCTGTTCCTGTGTATATTCACCTGAGACGGGAAGAGTGTCACCAACTGTTCCGGCATAACCGTTATATCTCGGAGCAATGCCAATCATAACAAGCTCACCGGCTTTCATAATTTTATTGGTAGCAGTCGGCACAACAGCGTTTGATCTTTCTCCGGAACCGACTATCGTGCTGTAAGCAAATGAATTTGCGCCTTTCATCCTGCATATTGCTTCACCGGCGGCGGCAACTTCATATTCGTATCTGTCCGGGGCAATAGCTTTACGCATTTCATCATAAGCTAAATCTGTGAGCCTTGTAGCTATCTGAATATTTTCTCTTTCCCAGTCTGATTTTATGGCACGAAGATTTTCATATTCTTCCGTTATATCCACAATTTCTATGCCCTTAAAACCTTCTGCCAGATCAACATAAACCTTATGAGGAATTGTTGTTGTTCCAACTAATCCAAGCCGTTTAATAACCGTCCCTCCTGCTGACAGTTCATTATAAAGCTGATCAAAATTTATGATTTCAGCATTTGGGTATTCTTCATCAGGAACCATAAAAACAGGGAAGCATCTGGTGTTTTTAACGGCAGATGACATTTTGGCAAAAGGCTCGCTTTCCGGGCCGCCTAAAAGCAAAGGTTCTCCCTTTAACGGAATAAGCACTGCTCCTTTCTCAAACTGTCCGCACCACCCGGTAATATACCAGCCGTTGGCAACATTCAGCTCATCAAAATAAATTAAGGCGGCGTCCAGGTTAAACTTCTGCAATATTTCTTTAACCTTTTTTATTCTGTTTTCCGTTTCCTTTTCATTGTAATAATACATTATATACCCTTCCCAAATGAATTCGATTTTGCAGGAAATGAGAAATGAATTATCAGCAAGGCAAACGTTTGCCTAAATTTATATCAGTATAAATTACATTAAAAGGTTTGTCAAGGCATTACCTCTTAAAGTCAGCTTTATTTTTACTAAAAATAAGCATATTCCAGCTATAAGCTGAATATACCGGCAAATAGAATATTAATAGCATATATATGTCTGTATGGCGTCGTTTGTCCGGTTTCTTATGAGCTCAGCCAAAGGAGGAGGGGAATCAGCTATGCGGAAATGGCTTTGGTTCTTAATTATAATTCTGGTAATTGCTGCAGCTTCTGTGCTGACAGTGACGGTTGTTATACCGCTAATAAAATACAACCGTGCTTCAGCAGCCCTGAATGAAGGAAGGTATGAAGAGGCTATCGCTGCTTTTGCTGAACTGGGTGATTACAAAGGCAGTACAGACAAGCTGCTGGAATCCCGTTATAAAGCTGCTGAGGTTAAGCTTAATAATGGTTTGTATGAACAAGCTATGCAGGATTTTTTAGAGCTCGGATCGTACCTGGACAGCTCTGAGCTATATCGTGAAGCCAGATATCGCTGGGGCACAGCACTTATAGATGAAAAGAAACACAGGGATGCGCTGGAATTGTTCAAATTGGATATGGAGTATCCCGGTGTGGAGGATGAAATCAGGAAAATATACGGACAGACAGCTGAAATCGGAAAAAAGGATGTAGCATATGATGCAGCTGTGCTGCTGAGGGACTTTAAAGCAATAGCAGATTTAAATCTCCAGGTCATTGCCGCGGGCCGTAATCATGTGGTTGCACTGCGCAGAGACGGCACGGTTGTGGCAGCCGGAAATAATGACAAGGGCCAGTGTAATGTACAGGACTGGACTGATATCATTGCAGTTGCCGCCGGGTTTGAATATACTGTAGGACTTCGGTCGGACGGCACAATTGTGGCCGTTGGATCTAACAATAACGGTCAATGCAATGTACAGGACTGGACTGACATAGTAGAAATATATGCAGGGAATACAGCCACAGATACTATTGGAGTGAAATCTGACGGCACCATTGCAGCCGCAGGCAGACTGGGGGGAATGGACTACATAAATCTGATCCCCGGAAAAACGGAAAGTATGTTAAAGGTCATTCCGGGATTCAGAGGTATCATTGTGTTACTTAAGGAAGGTAATATCAAGTACATAGAGATGGCAGGTAATATGGAGGATCTTGATTACTTTATCGGGCTCACAGACGCGGCAATAGGCACCGGGCATGCTGTCGGGCTCCGTTTTGACGGCACAGTGGTGTCGGCCGGTAGAAGTTTGGCTGGTCAGGATGATGTAAAGGACTGGACCAATATAATTGCTGTTGCAGCCTCCAACAGCAATACCGCCGGTTTAAGAAGTGACGGCACAGTATTGGTAGCGGGAGACAACAAAAAAGGGCAGAAAGAAGCGAAAAAGTGGGAGGATGTTGTATCAGTGTCAGTAGGACCCGGTTACATTGTCGGACTGAAGATGGATGGAACAGTTGCCGCTGTAGGAAGAATTACTGGCACCGAGCAGGGAGACGAGAACGAAAAAGTACTTGAGGAAATTGCCTCATGGCAGGGGATCGGGCCGACTTTTTCCAAATAATAGTTATAAGGTTTTGTTTGTTAAAGTTTTCCGAGTGAGAAGCAAAAAGAAACTGTGTTAATACAGCATTAATATGTTATAATAAACCAATTTGATTATTAAATAAACATATCATGGAGTCAGTATGTTAAAGATAAATTTTCCCGATGAAGTTCCTGAAAACATTAAAATGCCCTATGTGATCATTGTTTCCAGATACAAAGGCAGATGGGTTTTTGTGCAGCATAAAGATCGCAGTACTTATGAAATGCCGGCCGGTCATATTGAACCGGGGGAAGACATTACTTCTGCTGCAAAAAGAGAGCTGTATGAAGAAACCGGGGCTGCAGACTTCTCACTCTCCTTTGTATCCGCTTACACCGTCACTGCAGGCGGCAGTACTTCAGGCGGATACTTATATTTTGCTGAAATCCATGCCTTGTCCGATCTTCCTGATTCAGAAATAGGAAGAGTTGCCCTCTTTACCGAGCTGCCTGATAAGCTTACATATCCTGATATTCAACCTCATTTGTTTGAATATGTCAGGAAACGATTGATACTATAAATACCTGACATTTTGCTTAAAGCTTATTTAAAAAATATGAGGAATTTAAATATATTTTGTTGTGAGCGGCAGTTTTGGGGTATCTATTATATAACACATCTCTTACAGGCAGCTGGATTGCATGAAAGATAAATTAATATAAGGAGGCAGTTTTATGGATAACAAGAAAATAAATGATGGAAGAGATCAAAGCCCTAAAAAGCCTTTAACTTCGGTTAGCGGTCGTCCGATTGCAGATAACGAGAATATAAAAACAGCCGGAAAACGGGGCGGGGCCATGCTGGAAGACACATGGTATCTTGAAAAGATGAGTCATTTCAACCGTGAAGTAATTCCTGAACGCCGAATGCATGCAAAGGGGTCAGGAGCATTTGGAACCTTTTCTGTAACCCACGACATTACCAAGTACACAAAAGCCGATCTGTTCTCTGAAATTGGGAAGCAAACCGATATTTTTATCAGATTTTCCACTGTGGCAGGTGAGAGGGGCGCAGCAGACGCAGAACGTGATATTCGCGGATTTGCAATAAAGTTTTATACCAATGAAGGAAACTGGGATCTTGTAGGTAACAATACACCAGTCTTTTTCTTCCGTGATCCTTTGCTGTTCCCTGATCTGAACCATGCTGTTAAGCGGGATCCGCGCACCAATATGCGTTCACCGCAAAACTACTGGGATTTCTGGACCATGCTTCCGGAGGCGCTTCACCAGGTAACAATTACCATGAGCGACCGGGGTATTCCCAAAAGTTACCGTCATATGCACGGATTTGGTTCTCATACCTACTCAATGATAAACAAGGATAATGAACGTGTTTGGGTGAAGTTTCATTTTATAACCCAGCAGGGCATTGAGAATCTGACGGATGAAGAGGCAGCTCAGATTATTGCCTATGATCGTGAATCTCATCAGAGAGATTTATATGAAGCCATTGAACGCGGTGACTATCCCAGATGGACCATGTGTATTCAGGTGATGACCGAGGAACAGGCAAGGAATCATCCGGATAACCCCTTTGATCTTACTAAGGTCTGGTATCATGCAGACTATCCTTTGATAGAAGTAGGCTATATTGAACTGAATCGTAACCCCGAGAACTATTTTGCGGATGTGGAACAGGCTGCTTTTAATCCTGCAAACATTGTTCCGGGAATAGGATATTCTCCCGACCGTATGCTGCAGGGCAGGCTGTTTGCCTATGGGGATGCCCAGCGTTACCGTCTGGGTGTCAACCATCATCAGATACCGGTAAATCGTCCGAAGGTTGAAACTAATCACTTCCATCGGGACGGCTTAATGCGGGTGGACGGCAATTTCGGCAGTCTGGTCCATTATAATCCCAACTCATATAATATGTGGAGGGATCAAAACGAGTTAAGGGAACCTGCTTATGACGGCGGAGGTCCGGCTGATAACTATGACTTCCGTGAAGACGATGACAATTATTACGAGCAGCCCGGTAAGCTCTTCCGGCTGATGACGGATGAGGAAAAGCAGAGGCTGTTTGAGAATACTGCCCGTGATATGCGCGGTACAACAGAGCTGGTTAAAAAGCGGCATATACGCCATTGTTATCTGGCAGACCCGGCTTACGGTGAAGGAGTGGCCAAAGCCCTTGGCATTGATATCAGCACTGTGGATATGAATGATACATACGGAGCCCGCGCTTAAACGGTTTTAATCCTTAATTATGAATATTGCCCCTGGATTGAGGTAGTAAACTAAAGCCCCAAAACTGCTCTTTGGGGCTTTAGTTTGTAGATTAATGAATCATCCTTTCCAGTTTTTTCAGATGTTCTTTATCTGTACGAAGGATCTTGTCAACCATTTCCCTGCTGTCAGAATCTAAATCGCCTTTAATGATTTGTTCTACCAAAGCGATGCCTTTGTTTTCTCCGTCGTAAAGCTCCTTTAGGATGCTCTTTTTATCCTGCAGCTTACTCTCTATTTTCAGCTTGGCCCTGGACATCATTCCTGCCATACCTGTGGATTCTTCGGGTATTCCGCCTAAAGAAGTAATCCGATCTGCCAGTTCAGCGGCATGATTCTTATGATCCTGCAAAATACTGTCTATTTGTTTTCGGGTATCTTCTGTCAATGAAGGCATTACGCATTCATAGCTGTGTATTGCCATATGTTCGCCTCGCAGCAGCTCATTTAAGGTTTTTACATTCGGTTCATCCATTAAAACATCTCCTTTCATTTTCTGAGCTTATTACTAGCATTTCCGGGATTTTATAAAACTTTCGTCCCCCAAACTTTCTTTAATTTCTACAGATTTTATGCTTTACGGGCATATATGAAATCGGGAGGTATGTAAGATTCTTTGATTATTACGGTTTTGCCGTAGTTCTTGTCGTAAACTTTTTATTTCTGTTCTTCCTGGATTGACAAATAATTTGGACAAGCTTTGCTATAATGGCATCACTTGCATAAAAAGCCTATATTTTATATTCAGGTGGTGTTAATGTATGATTCATAAGGACGTTCTACTGCCCTTCAGCTGGTGGATGAACCGAAGCAAGGCTGAGAAAAAGCAATTGCCTAATGCAATTCGCTTTTTAATACAGGAACTGTTAACAGTTCTTGCCTGTTTTTTGATTGGACGGGCTGTATTATTCGATCGAATCTCGCCGTTTGGTATAGCGCTTTATGCCGCCCTGCTTTCAAAAAGAAAAGGAGGAATGCCTGCTTTCCTGGCGGTAACTGCAGGAATGATCAGCCTGCAGTTTGAACCACGAACAGGAGGAGCTTTTTTGGCCATGCTTATGGTTACCGGAATCTGGAGCCTTTTTGGAAACAAATCTCCCGGATGGTCCATATTTAAGACTGCCGCATCGGTTTTTTTAAGCCTTCTGGCATCCAATACCTTAGTTAACTTTTTGAGCGGATATCTGGCCTATGAGATGCTGATGGGCATATTGGAAAGCTTTATAGGCTTTGTCATGGTATTTATTTTTACCCGGACTGTAAATGTCATTTGGGAACAAAAGAAAAGGCAGGTTCTTTCAGGTGAGGAGATCATATGCCTATGCATTTTCTTTTCCCTGCTCATTATTGGTTTCTGGGATATTAATATACTTAGTTTTTCAGTCCGGAACATTTTCACCATACTGCTTATTCTGATAGCTGCTCATGCAGGCGGAGCAGGCCTGGGTGCTGCGATAGGCATAACTGCAGGTTTTATGCTTTCCCTGGCTTCGGCGCCTGATCCTGCATTAATGGGGAATCTGGCGGTCTGCGGCCTGCTTGCAGGAACATTTAAGGAGTTGGGAAAACCCGGCACAAGTGTTGCGTTTTTTCTGGCCAATATCATAATGAATTATTATATTAATCGTTCCACCTATATAATTCTCCCATTCGGTGAAATTGCCGGAGCTGTGCTTGTCTTTGCATTAATTCCTCAGTCGGCAGTAAGTTATTTAAAGCAATTCTCATATACCGGTGTGCTGCGCAGCGAAGAACAGCAGCATTACGGAAAGAGGGTACAGGAATTGACAGTTGGCAGGCTTCAGGAATTTGCCCAGGTGTTCAAGCATTTATCGAAAGTGTTTGGCAGGCTGTCAAACCGCAGTACTCTGGCCAGACAAGAGGCATTGTCCAATCTCTTTGATATGGTGGAAATACAGATCTGCAAAAGCTGTCCTTTAAGCAGAAGCTGCTGGGACAGGGACTTTACCCAAACCTATACAGGAATAATGGAGATGCTGTCCATATATGAAGAAAAGGGCGGGATTGAAAGAAAAGACATCCCGGGCAGTTTTGCAAAGCGCTGTTTAAATGCTCAAAATCTTCCTGATAACCTGAACCTGATATTTCATACATACCGCAATAATTTGAAGTGGCAGCTTAGAACCAATGACTTCAGGCAATTGGTGGCAGACCAATTGGAGGGTGTAGGACAGGTAGTGACTGAGCTGGCAGCAGAACTTGACATGGACATAAGGTTCCGCACCGGTATGGAAGACACTATTCGATTAGAACTTGACAAAAACGGTGTTCTGGTAAAAGAAGTACTGGTACTCGAAAAACCAGGCGGCAAAACTGAGGTCAGCATCCATAAGCCGGCGTGCGGAGGCAATCGGGAGTGTTTGAAGGTAATAGAACCCATTATCAGCAAGGTAATGGGCAAACCTATGAGCCGCCAGTTCAGAGAATGCATAAGGGCCGGCAAGCCGGTTTGCACTCTGCATCTTTCGGAAAGCAGGCAGTTTGAAATTGTTACCGGCGTAGAGAGACAGCCAAAAAAAGACAGCACTATATGCGGGGATTGTTATTCATTTGCAACAGTAAAGGACGGAAAGTTTATGCTGGCTTTAAGCGACGGAATGGGGTCCGGTGCCAGGGCTGCTGAGGAAAGCAGTGCGGTGATTTCTCTCCTGGAAAATTTTCTGGAGGCAGGTTTTGATCAGAGCATTGCCATAAAAACCATTAACTCTATTCTTATGCTTCGTTCGAGAGAAGAGATGTATGCGACCGCTGATCTTTGCATCCTGGATCTGGTGGAAGGCAGCGCGGAATTTATTAAAATCGGCGGCGTATCAAGCTTTATCCGGCGCAGGGATAAGGTGGATATTATCAGGCAGCCTGCACTTCCCATGGGTATTTTGGAAGATGTTCAGCTGGAAACCATTACTATGCCGATCCAGGATGAAGATATGATAATAATGGTCACAGACGGAGTTCTGGATGCATTTTCTGCTGCCGGAGACGGTGAACAGGCTTTGGCCGCGTTTATACAAACCCTTGAAACTGTAAATCCTCAGGAACTGTCGGAGCTGATTATGGAGGAAGCCCTGTTCCATCTTGACGGTGAGGCAAAAGACGATATGACGGTCATGACAGGAAGGGTTTGGGAACCGTATTGATTTTACCGATTGGGACAATACCGGTCGGCATGCGATATGTTGCCGGCATATTATTCCGGGTATATGATGTATAAAAAGTCTGTGTTATTGTATAGCAATAATACCGGCTTTTTTTGTGCAAAAAATCAGATTTGCTCAGTGCATCAGTTTATGGGTTGAAATAAGCATACGAAAGGTCTACAATGATATCACAGTTTTTGTCTTTTGATGATTAATGGATAAATAAAGGAAGTTCAGGGGAAAAGCTAATGATTGAAAAGGTCGTTCAGACAATTACAAAGTATCAGATGCTCTCCCGACGCGACAAGGTAATTGTGGGTTTCTCAGGCGGAGCTGATTCCGTAGCTCTTTTACACGTACTGAAAGAGCTGAAGCCAAGGTTTGAAATTGAATTGTTTGCAGTGCACATAAACCATGGAATACGCGGACAAGCTGCTGATGAAGATGCGGATTTTGCACGGGGATTGTGTAAGAAGTGGGGAATTCCCTTTTTTGAAAAGAAGGTTAACATACCTTCTCTGGCAAAATCCAAAGGTCTCAGTGAGGAGGAGGCGGGGCGGCTGGTCCGCTATGATTTTTTTCAGCATGTGTCGGAAAGGGTAGGAGGCAATAAAATTGCCACCGGCCATCACAAAAATGATCAGGCGGAAACCATTTTGCTTAACCTGATTCGCGGCACAGGCATGCAGGGGTTGACAGGAATACCTCCTGTGGACCAACGACGTCTGATTCGTCCTTTAATAGAGGTAACAAGACAGGAAATAACGGACTATCTCAGACGCCATAATCTGTCATACCGGGAGGATGCCAGCAATGAGGATATCGTATACACCCGGAACCGGATACGAAATCAGTTAATGCCTTATCTTGCCAGAGAGTTTAATCCCGATATTGTGGAAAGTCTGACCAGGATGGCAGATATACTAAGAGAAGAAGAAAACTTCCTTGCGGATTATGTTAAAAAAGTTTATCATAATAAAGTCCATATATTTAAAGACTTAATTAAGATTAATCTTCAGGATTTTACTGATTTGCATACAGCTGTTCAAAAACGGTTGATACGCAGTATCATATTGCAGCTGAGGGGCAGTCTTACAAATGTAGCCAACCACCATGTTGAAGCTGTGTTGGAGCTGGCCGAAGGGGGAAGAACGGGTTCTGAAACCGGCATTCCCGGAACGGCTTGGGGCGAGCCCAGGCTGGAAGTGGAAGTGAGTTATGGCTTTCTGATTTTCCGGAAGGAAAATAAGGAGAAGAAAAACACGGATATTGATTTTATGGAGCCGCTTTCAATCCCGGGGAAAGTGTCAATAAAAGCTCTCGGCCAGACAATAAGAGCTGAGAAATGGGACAGAAATTGGGGTTTGGCGCATTCGCCTGAGTGTATATATATTAACGCGGACAGAATCAAGGGCGGTTTATGGCTGCGCTTTAGAAGGGACGGAGACAGGTTTAAGCCATTTGGTATGTCCGGCACCAAGAAACTGAAAGACTTTTTTATAGACCGAAAGGTACCGGCGGCCAGGCGTATGCAAATCCCCTTATTGGTAGACGAGGAATCCATTATCTGGGTAGTTGGTTTTCAGATAAGCGAAGATTATAAAATAACAGATGCTACTGAAAATATTGTAAGAATATACATAGAGAATCAAAATTCATAATGGAGGAAAAGCATGTTAACTAACAATGTAGAAAGGATTCTGATTGACGAAGAAAAGCTTATGAACCGGATAAGGGAGATGGGCAGACAGATTACGGAGGACTACAGGGGTAAGGATCTTGTGCTGATCTGCATTTTAAAAGGTGCAGTTATCTTTGCTTCTGATTTGGCCCGGGAGATTAAGCTGCCATTGGCGATGGATTTTATGGCAGTTTCAAGTTATGGTTCATCAACCAAGTCCTCGGGCGTAGTACGAATTCTGAAGGATCTGGATCAGGAGATTGAAGGCAGGCATGTTCTCATTGTTGAGGATATTGTGGATTCAGGATTGACCTTGCACTATCTGACCGAAAACCTGATGACCAGGAAGCCTGCCTCACTTAAAATCTGTACTTGTCTGGACAAGCCTGAACGAAGGGTTACTCCGGTTAAAATAGATTATGTAGGTTTTAATATTCCCGATGAATTTGTTATAGGATACGGCCTGGATTATGCAGAGGAATACAGAAACCTTCCTTTCATTGGAGTTTTGTCTAAAGACGCTTATAAAAAATAACTGTTTATTAACTTTGCTTTTACATCTGTTATATGATAAAATTATATAATATTGGTAACCTATAGGAAGGAGGGCTGGGACTTGAGGAGATTCTTAAGGGGTCCGGGCTTTTATTTGATACTTTTGATAATAATTATTCTCGTTGTAGCCTTGTCTGATGTAGGAGGGCTGCATGAGAGATTGCCATATCCTAAACTTTTGGAGGAAATACGTGAGGGCAAGATTACCCACCTCATGACAACCGATAGGACTATAGTAGGGCTTAGGAAAGGGTCATCCATTCCGGTGGAAAGTTTTCCCCAGAAATACGACTTTGAATCCTATGCACCTCATAGTACGATTTTTGAAAGAGATGTAAGAATTATTGAAGCGGAGCGTTTGGGTTTAGATCCGGATGAGATTACTTCAGATCAGTTTCGCTTCGAATGGGATCCCCAACCTGTTCCTGAAACACCATGGTGGATCAGCTTTCTGCCATTTATTTTTATGATTGCCATCGTGGTTATTTTCTGGTTTATATTCATGCAGCAGGCTCAGGGAGGCGGAAATAAGGTAATGTCCTTTGGCAAGAGCCGTGCACGCCTGCATCAGGATGATAAAAACAAGGTAACATTTGATAATGTTGCCGGTGCAGATGAGGAAAAAGATGAATTAAAAGAAATAGTAGAGTTTTTGAAGAATCCAAGAAAATTCATCGAGCTGGGTGCTCGAATTCCAAAAGGGGTTCTGCTGGTAGGTCCTCCGGGAACCGGTAAGACCCTGCTTGCAAAAGCTGTTGCCGGAGAGGCAGATGTTCCCTTTTTCAGCATCAGCGGTTCTGATTTCGTGGAGATGTTTGTCGGCGTTGGTGCTTCCCGTGTCCGTGATCTGTTTGATCAGGCAAAGAAAAACTCTCCCTGTATTGTCTTTATTGATGAAATTGATGCAGTAGGCCGCCACAGAGGTGCAGGCCTGGGAGGCGGACATGATGAAAGAGAGCAGACCTTGAATCAGCTTTTGGTGGAAATGGACGGTTTTGCTGTTAATGAAGGCATTATCATTCTGGCTGCCACCAACCGTCCTGATATTTTGGATCCTGCACTTTTAAGGCCCGGAAGATTTGACCGCCGTGTTGTTGTAGGAATTCCTGATGTCAAGGGCCGCGAAGAGATTATAAAGGTACACGCCAGGGGCAAACCCCTTGGAATAGACGTGGACATAAAAGTGCTGGCCAAACGTACACCCGGATTTACCGGTGCTGATATTGAAAACATGCTGAATGAGGCTGCAATCCTTGCAGCACGCAGAAACCTTAAGGAAATAGGCATGGCTGAGATTGAAGAGGCCATTACAAGGGTACTGGCCGGCCCGGAGAAGAAGAGCCGGATAATTACCGATAAGGATAAAAGGCTGGTTGCCTATCATGAGGCCGGACATGCAGTTGTAGCCAAACTGCTGCCCAATGCCGATCCGGTTCACCAGATATCCATAATTCCGAGGGGGCAGGCAGGAGGCTATACTCTGACCCTTCCCAAGGAAGATAAAAACTATATCTCCCGCAGCGAACTGGAAGATGAAATCACAATGCTTCTTGGCGGGCGGGTGGCTGAACAAATGGTATTAAAGGATATAAGCACCGGCGCAGCCAATGACTTGCAGAGGGCCAGCCAGATTGCCAGAAAGATGGTAACTGAGTATGGCATGAGCGAAGAGCTGGGGCCTGTTGCTTATAACAACCAGGAAGAAGTATTCCTTGGCAGAGATTATGGTCATACAACCAAATACAGCGAAGAGGTTGCTTCCCATATTGATTCTGAAATTAAGCGGATTATCAGTGAAGCGTACTCCAAGGCTGAAAGAATGCTTAAGGAGAATATAAACAAGCTGCACAAGATAGCGGAAGTACTTCTGGAAAAAGAAAAACTTGAGTCTGAAGAATTCGAAGCAATTTTCGCAGCAAGTTAAGTTTAAGAAAAAAAGGCGTCTCAGGACGCCTTTTTTATGTGCGTTCAGCATGAGCGCAATCTAGTGGGTGAAAGTCCCTGGTTCACCCTAGTAGCAGGAAGGACATAGCTGAACACCAAGGGTGTCCATCTTCAGGTGGAATCTGAAGAAAAGTGTAGCCAAATCTCGTCTGACGAACAGAAATCACATTATGATGTAAATAAGGATAAGGCTGCATAACATGTTGAAGTTCAAAAACTACTCGGAATTACTTGCAGTAAATGTGGCAGATATATGGAGAGAAAGATTGCGTTCATACCTGTGAAGGTCTCTAATGAAGGCTATCTGCAAAGGGTATATGCATAACAGAAAGAGCATGCAGAAACGCCCGCCCATCAGAGGGTTGCTGAAACAACCACATCATCACAGACTTTCAGACGGACGGTCTTTTGGAGAGGATTTTGCACATAGACAACTTGAATAAAGCCTACAGGAGAGTGAAATCCAGAACTTCTAACATATCTCAAAGACAACAAAGAGCAACTACTCCAGAATATAAGGAATGGGAAATATAATCCCAATCCAGTCAGCAGGATAGAGATACCCAAAGAAGAGAAAGGTAAGGTCAGAAAACAAGGCGATCTAGTTACATGTCTATGACCGACTACTACTTGAAAGGCTGTGAAAACTAAGAAACCGCTGTATACCGATTTTGTTAAATTCCTTAGGTTAACATTGCTC